>JAFYYE010000154.1 GCA_017557715.1 Pseudobutyrivibrio sp. | reverse complement strand
ATATAGATGAAAAAAAACAGCACATTAACACTGTCTTAAGCAAGGCTGTGGAGCTTGGACTTAAGAAAGAAGATGCTGTAGTAGATGTTCTTGTACAGACTGTTGGTGCAGAGGGCACAGCAGGCTTACAGTGCTTCGAGACAATTGAGTATTGCAAAAATGAATTAGATTTACCAACTGTATGTGGTCTTTCTAATATTTCCTTTGGTATGCCTAATCGACAATTTGTTAATACTACATATCTGACTATTGCGGTATCTAAAGGTTTGACAATGGCTATTGCAAATCCAAATCAGGAAATGCTTATGTATTGTGCAGCAGCTGCTGATACCCTTATGAATAAAGCAGGAGCATTGGAGAAGTACTCAGCACTTCCAGTGGTGGAGGCAAAAGCTGCATCATCACCAGCGACAGGCGTTTCAGGCACTGCTCCGTCTACAGGGGGCCTTACAGTTGCTTCAGCATGCGAAGGATTGTCTGTTATAGCAGAATGTGTTGTTACGGGCAAGAAAGAGCAGATAGTTACAGAGGTAAACAAAGCCATTGAAGAAGGCATGGAGCCTCAGGTGATTATTGAGGAGCATTTAATCAAGGGTATCAATGTAGTTGGTGAACTTTACGATAAAAAGAAGTACTTCCTTCCACAGCTTATTGCAGGTGCAAATGCTATGGAGATAGGAATGAAGCTTATTGAGCCTTTGCTTTCCGGAGATGGCAATGAGGCAAAGGCAAAGATTGTTATAGCTACCGTAGAAGGGGATATTCACGATATTGGAAAGAACCTTGTGGCGTTGATGCTAAAGAATTATGGCTTTGAGGTAATAGACTTAGGCAAGGATGTGCCAGCAGAGACTATTATTGATAAGGCTGTAGAGGTGAATGCAGATATCATAGGACTTTCTGCACTTATGACTACCACCATGATGCGCATGGATGATGTAGTAAAGCTTGCAAAAGAAAAAGGCTGCAGAGCCCAGATTATCATAGGTGGAGCCTGCATAAATGAATCCTTTAAGGATGAAATAAATGCTGATGGTTATTCGGCAGACGCAGCGGATGCGGTAAAGCTAGTGCAGAGGTTGCTAAAGATTTAAAGCCGAATGAGGTGTAATAATGGAAGAGAAACAACATAAAAGAAGGGTGAGATACTCCGGTAAGTACCCTAAGAAATTCGAAGAAAAGTATAAAGAACACAATCCTGAAAAATACAAGGACACTATCGAACGAGTAATTAGCAAGGGTTCCACTCCAGCAGGAATGCATATTTCAATTATGGTGCAGGAAATATTAGATTTCCTACAGATTCAGCCAGGGCAGCAGGGACTAGATTGTACACTTGGTTATGGTGGTCATACAAGAAAAATGCTTGAGCAGCTTAATGGCAGCGGATGCATTTATGGATTGGATGTAGATCCAATTGAGTCGGCAAAGACAGTAGAAAGACTTCGTACAGCCGGTTTTGGTGAGGATAATTTTCAGTTTAGATTAATCAATTTTGCCAATATTGATAAAGTGGCAGAGGAGGCAGGCAAGTTTGATTTTGTGCTTGCCGACCTTGGAGTTTCATCTATGCAGATTGATAACCCAGAGCGAGGCTTTTCATATAAGATAGATGGACCGCTTGATTTGCGACTTGATCCTAAGCATGGTGAGAGTGCAGCAGAGCGTCTTCATAATATTACAGAGGAAGAGTTTGTTGGAATGATGGTAGAAAATTCCGATGAACCTTACGCTGAGGAGATTGCTCACAAGGTATTTACTCTAATGGCTAAAGGAAATCCTATGGATACCACCACAGCACTTAGGGAAGCAATCACAGAGGCTCTTTGGAAAGTGCCAAAGGATGAAAAGGAGCAGGCTGTTAAGAAAAGCTGTGCCCGTGTTTTTCAGGCACTTCGTATAGACGTTAATAGTGAGTTTGAAGTTTTATATTCATTCCTCGAAAAATTACCAGGGATATTAAAGCCAGGTGGGAGAGTTGCTATTCTTACATTCCATTCTGGAGAAGACAGACTGGTGAAAAAGTCTTTCAAGGAATTGGCTAAAGCTGGGGTGTATGCAGAAGTATCTTCTGATGTAATCCGCCCATCAGCTGAGGAATGCCGCATCAATCCTCGCAGTAAATCTACAAAGATGCGTTGGGCTGTGAAATACTAATGCTTGTTATTGTAACCAGCTTGTTTAATATCTATAATTACAAATTCCGAGCGTGTGCCAGTTTTAAATTTAAGAGCCCAGTCTGAGATGCCCGAGGTAACTATAAAGTCAGTGGCACCTCTGCGCTCATATCCATAGGTGGCATCATTGACACCCACAAGGACTCCAATGTGCCTAATTGGTATCATCTGTCCACCGTGAGTATGCCCTGATAATACCAAATCAGATGAAGTCTCAGCTTCTGCATCATAATCAGCTGGTTCATGATCCAGCACTATGATGTATTTCCTACTATCTAAAGGTGCAACAAGCTGTTTTATGGTTTTTCGGTTTGGGCTAACACCTTTATCAAGGCGACCAACAATATAGAATTTGTCATCAATGAGAGTGCTTTCATCTTCTAAGATGTGCACTCCATTTTTTTTGAGACAATCTGCAAGATCCTGATTTGAAAAATCTCTGTGATTAAAATATCCTTCGTCGTGATTTCCATAGGCGTAGTAAACGCCATACTTTAGGTTTAGCTTGCCCAGTGCTTCACAGGCTTTTTCCATGTCTATTCTTTTGGTGCCATCATCCACAAAATCTCCGGGGATAAGAAGTATATCTGGATTTTGATTAACTATTGTTTCAAGATGTTTGGCAAAACCATCTCCATCAAAGGTTGTTCCAATGTGAGAGTCTGCAAACATAGCTATTTTTATATCATCGATATTTTTATTTGTGGTAAGAGTGTAGTCTTTTTCGACCACTGTAACGCACAGATAATAACCTATACCAAGATATAAAATGGAGCATAAAATAGCGCAAAGCCCTGCCCAGTGAATGCTAGCTTTCTTTTTTGTTTTCTTTTCTACGATTTGCTCTACAAAGCCGAAGAATAAAAAGAAGAAAGCAGAGTATATAGCGATAGTCAGAGCGTTAATCCATGATAGCTTGTATAGGAAAAAGCATAGAACTATTATGATAACCCAGAAGGCAATTAATTTATTTTTTATGATGGCAAACCTTGATACCGAGTGAACCATGTATATTGTTCCACCAACTGCGGCAATAAAGGCACCTAAAAACATTAAAATCCAAATCATAAAAATACCTCGCGATTGTGAATTATTATACTTTGTAAATGTAAACAAGGTATGATAAAGCAATTTCAGTTTTGTGAACAAATAGCAAGTGGCGAGAAATAGGGATTGTCAGTTAATTAATTGACTGAAAAAAAGTATTGCGAATATTGCATTTATAGTTGACATTAGTGGGTTTCAATGTTATATTTTAACAGTCGCTTGAAGCGGTAACGTGAAAAGCTCTGGGATCTTAGCTCAGCTGGGAGAGCATCTGCCTTACAAGCAGAGGGTCACAGGTTCGAGCCCTGTAGGTCCCATTTTTCTTAATTATATATTGACTATGGCGAGATAGCTCAGTTGGCTAGAGCACGCGGTTCATACCCGCGGTGTCGAGGGTTCGAATCCCCCTCTCGCTACGAAAAAGGAAGCACAGACAAATGTCTGTGCTTTTTCTTTTTCGTAGCGAGAGGGGCTTCAAATGCAAAGAATCCCTTCGTGAGATACAGGTATTGAATAAATATAGTTACAAATATATTGACATTTTGCAACGGGGGGGATTAAAATAACGATTACTTAGAAAAGACTAATATCTCCACGGGGATGAAAGGCGGTTATTTATATGAAAAAGTTTTTATCAAAAGTATTAACACTCGCTCTTGTATGTGCAATTGTTGTGACAGGTACATCAATCACATCTGAAGCAAAGGGTAAGAAGTCTTCAAAGAAGGCTGTGGCAACAACACCAGCTAAAACATTTGTTGACACTGTTTTAGCATCTGACGGTTTGACAGTTAATGGTCAGAAACTCACAACAAAGCAGGTTGGCGCAAAACTTAAAACTAATGACCCATCGCTAAAAACTGTATCTGGCTATGTTGATACAGCATCTGATGTACAGGGAATCTATGATGAATATTTTGACCCAGAATCTTATTACAGACACTCACAGATTTCTGGTTATGTAGACGGTGAATATTATCAGGAAGACATTTACAACGATAATCCATTTGCAGGTGTAGAAGACCAGTTGCAACTTATGCGATATGGTAGCATCAATATGTCAAGTGCTGATGGTTCATTAATATATTTAGCTAACCTCGATAATGTTGGAAATTGTTCTCCAATGGCTACTATTTGGGATAGTGCGAAAGGTTATTACACAGCTGATTTAGTAGCCAACAACGTAAATGCAAGCACATTAGCAACATATATGCAGTCAAATAATATGATGTCAGCTTTAGATATTTATAATTATTTGGTAGCTAATGGTGTTAAGTTTACAGATGACTCTTGGAATACATATTCTAATGGTGACCAGTCACAGGTGGGTGTTATAGCAACAGTGAATGGATATAACATTAGATTCCAGACAGCTATTCAGACAGCATATGCCGACGACGGCACAATTACAACAGGTGGCGAATACGTCAATGGTGATAGAGTCACTGTTTATGAAGACGGCGGTAGTAAATTTGTTGAACAGCATAACACATATATTCCAGAGACAGTTGTTGGTTTGCTTAACGCAAGACAGGCAAAGGTTACAAACACAACCATTCAGATTCAGAACGCAAAGACATATGAATGGCTTGGTTCTATACACACAGCGACAGACGTTGATGGAAAGGTTACAACATTCTTATCAGATATTTAATATTTGATATCAAAACTAAAAAGATACAGGCTAGTTACCAAGTGTAACTGGCCTTTTTTTCATCCTAATCACTTCCTCTCCACGGCAATAAATGAGAAATATTACGCAATTATTAATAAAATGTTGCAAAGTGAAAAGTTTCTTGTTATTATCTTCTCAAGGGTTTTTGCAGTGCGGAAAATGCATAAGCCTAAAATATTACAAAGAAAAGGAGAAGATGTTAAATGAGAAACAAGAGGTTTTTAGCTAAGGCCATGATTATTGCCCTTTCAGTTACCACAATTGGTATGACTGCAAAGACAGAAGTTTTGGCTGCAAGCGAGGGCACTACAGCTCAAATCAATGATGGTTGGTATTACATTAAGGGTGTTCAGTCTCAGAAGTACCTATCTGTTGAAGGCAACAGAGCCAGCGGCTGGACAAATGTATGTATTAACTCGGGTACTGGTGATGCAGGACAGAAGTGGTATGTAACAAATACTAATGATGGTTATATCAATCTTACATCAGGCTTGGGGAATTATATGCTTGATGTAGCAAATGGCGAGGATGCAGATTCAGCTAATGTAGGTATCTATCAGGGGTATGGCGGAAATGCACAGAAGTTTGTTGTTAAGGAAACAAATACAGATGGTATCTTTACTATAGCTACAAAAGCTTCAAATTCAGCTCGCTATTTGGATGTTAGCGGTAAGAAAACTGCAGATGGTACAAATGTATTCCAGTACAGATATAATGGCAATCAGAATCAGCAGTGGCAGTTTGAAAGCGTAGATGGACAGTCTCAGGAGGCTCAGCCAACAGCACAGCCTACAGCAACACCAACTCCACAGCCTACTCAGACACCAGCTACCACAAAGGGGCTTGAGCTTACTTATACTATCAATAACTGGGGCTCTGGATATCAGATTAGCTATAAGATTACTAACAAGACTGGTAGCACAGTAAATGGATGGACTCTTAAGGTAAATAAGAATCAGGTTAACATTGGTTCAAGCTGGAATGTTAATGTTAAGACCAGCGGAAACTACTATGTGATTACTCCTGTTGAATGGAACAAGACAATTGCTAATGGAGCAAGTGTAGAATTTGGTTCACAGGGTACAGGTTCAATTGGTAACAGCTTTGATTACGAGTTTGAAGGTGCAGCTACAGTACAGCCAACTGCTACACCAACTCCAGCTCCTACAGCTACACCAGTGCCAACAAGCACACCAAAGCCTACACCAACACCTACACCAGTTCCAACACAGAACCCACATTACAACCCAACAGCTACAATAGCTAACAGCATTCCATCTAAGTATTCTTCTGTTCGCTATGGTGAAGGTTCTGGAACAATTAAGAACATTTCTTATACAGCTCATGATTCAGAGACAGGTAGAACATATACAAAGAAAGCTAATGTATATTTACCAGCAAACTATAGTACAGATAAGAAATACAGTGTTCTTTATCTTCTTCACGGAATCGGTGGAAATGAAAATGAGTGGGGCATGACAGGAAATAATTCACGTGTAAAGGCTATCATGGATAACCTTTCATACTATGGAGATATTGATGGATTTATCGTAGTAACTCCTAATGGTAAGGCATCAGCAAGTGGTTCTGTTAATTCTTTCTATGATTTCGGCAAGGAGCTTAGAAATGATTTGATTCCATATATTGATTCTCATTACAGCACATACACTGATAGAAATCACCGTGCAATCGCTGGTCTTTCTATGGGTGGTATGCAGACAATCAATATTGGTCTTTGCGAATGCGTTGATTTATTCAGCTATTTTGGAGCATTCTCTGCAGCACCAACAAGTAATACAGCTTCAACTATTACATCTAAGTTAAAGAATAATACATATCCAATCCACTACTTCTACAACATTTGTGGTCTTCAGGATGGAACAGCTTATTCAAGTGCATCAGCTGCAGCAAAGAATCTTCCATCAGTTTGCAATCAGTTTGTAGATGGACAGAACTTCAAGTGGCAGGAGCTTAACGGTGGCCATGATTTCGATATCTGGTACCTTGGTTTCTATAATTTTGCACAGATTGCTTTTAAATAATTTATAAGAAACACTACTAAGGCCGAGGATTTTTCCTCGGTCTTTTTGTCTGTGAACCCGATGTGAAAAAAGAAAATCAATACTGTGAACCCCATTGAAAATATTTTTTTATATGATAATTTTGTAATAAGAAAATGGTTCCAAATTTAAAAAGGGAGTGTAACGAATCTATCTAATTCAGGAGACAGACTATGAAGAAGATTT
>JAFYYE010000153.1 GCA_017557715.1 Pseudobutyrivibrio sp. | reverse complement strand
AGCTTCAGAAGATGGGTGCAAGAAACGTTCTTATTTCAATGGCAGGCGATGGGGCTATGCTTGTAGATGAGAATGGTGAGCGTTATCGCATTGGTGTTCCAAAGGGAACAGTTAGAAATTCAGTAGGTGCTGGTGATTCAATGGTGGCTGGTTTCGTGGCTGGTTACATGAAAACAAAGAATTATGACACTGCACTTAAGATGGGTACAGCAGCAGGTTCAGCTACAGCATTCTCAGACGGACTTGCAAAGAAGGCTGATATCGACGCGTTGTTTAAAACATTGAATTAATCAATGTTTATATAAATTTTAAATAATATTTTATATGTATTGATGTAGGAGGGAATATGAAAATTTCAGAGTTCATCGATCCTAAAGGGATCAAGCTTCAGGTAGCATTAGCTGACCAGAATGAAGCAATCGACCAGCTCATTTCACTTCATGATTCTGTTGGAAATTTGAAGGATGTTGCAGGTTTTAAGGATGCAATCCTTGCACGTGAGGCAAAGGGTTCAACAGCTATTGGCAATGGTATTGCTGTTCCTCATGGAAAATCAGCATCAGTTGCTAAGGCTGGTGTTACAGCTATCACTTGTCCAGCAGGTGTAGATTACAAGGCACTTGACGGAAAGCCAAGCAATCTTTTATTTATGATTGCAGCTCCAGAAGGTGGCGCTGATACACATCTTGAAGTACTTTCTAAGCTTATGACAATGCTTATGGATGCAGCTTTCTGTAAGACACTTGTTGAGGCTAAGACAGTAGATGAGTTCTTAGGTCTTATTGATAAGAAGGAAGCAGAGAAGGATGCAGCAACTCCAGCAAAGGCTTCATCAGGAAGCAAGAAGATTGTTGCTGTTACAGCTTGCCCTACAGGTATTGCACATACATTTATGGCAGCTGAGGCTCTTGAGCAGAAGGCTAAGGAGCTTAACATTGGTTTCAGAGTAGAGAAGGATGGTTCTGGCGGAGCTAAGGATCCTCTTACAGCTGCTGAAATCGCTGAGGCAGATGCAGTTATTGTAGCTTGCGATAAGAATATTGATATGAGTGTTTTCGATGGCAAGAAGGTTGTGCTTGCTTCTACAAAGGAAGCTATCCACACACCTGAGAAGCTTTTCAAGAAGGCTGAGACAGCTTCTGTATATCATCATACAGGCGCAGTTACGAAGAAATCAGATGATTCTAATGAGACATTAGGACGTCAGCTTTACAAGCACTTAATGAATGGTGTATCACACATGCTTCCATTCGTTATCGGTGGTGGTATCCTTATTGCTATCGCATTCTTGCTTGATGATTATTCAATCGATCCAAGTAACTTTGGTACAAATACACCAGTAGCCGCTTGGTTCAAGACAATTGGTGGTGGAGCATTTGGTTTCATGCTTCCAATCCTTGCTGGTTTCATTGCTCAGTCTATCGCTGACAGACCAGGTCTTGCAGTTGGTTTCGTAGGTGGTCTTCTTGCTTCAACAGGTGCTACATTCGCTAACCCAGGCGGAGCTGTTCCATCAGCTTTCCTTGGCGCATTAGTAGCAGGTTTTGTAGCAGGTTACTTTATGAAGTGGCTCGAGAAGGTTTGCGATGCACTTCCACAGTCTCTTGAAGGTATTAAGCCAGTACTTATTTACCCACTTTGCGGTATTACAGTAATCGGTCTTGTAATGTGCGCAATCAACCCACTCGTTGGTGCACTTAACTCATGGATTTCTGGTGTTCTTACAGGAATGGGAACAACATCACTTATTCCTCTTGGTATTATCCTTGGTGCTATGATGGCAACAGATATGGGTGGCCCACTTAACAAGGCAGCTTATGTATTCGGTACAGCAGCTCTTGCAGAGCAGAACGAAGTAGGCTGGATGATTATGGCAGCAGTTATGGTTGGTGGTATGGTTCCTCCAATCGCAATCGCACTTGCTACACTTATCTTCCCTAAGAAGTTTACAGTAGCTGAGAGAAAGGCTGGTCCTGTTAACTTTATCATGGGCTTCTGCTTCATCACTGAGGGTGCTATTCCTTATGCAGCAGCAGATCCACTTCACGTAATCCCATCACTTATGGTTGGTTCAGGTGTTGCTGGTGCTCTTTCAATGGCATTCAAGTGCACACTTATGGCTCCTCACGGTGGAATCTTCGTATTCCCTGTAGTTGGTAATGCGCTTCTTTACCTTGTTGCTCTTGCAATCGGTTCATTTGTAAGCTGCTTACTTCTTGGAGTACTTAAGAAGACAGTTGAGGATTAATAATTTAGATTATTTAATACAAAAAACAGCTTCCCCAAGAGGGGAAGCCTGTTTTTTTGGTAAAAATAGTTATAGACAAATTCATCAATTTTCTATAAAATGTCTTGGTACTTTTTTTAGGGAAAATTATGTACGTTGAAACGAAAGGAGTATATTATGGTTTCAAAAGTAGTTAAGGTTACAAACGAGCAGGGTATGCATATGCGTCCAGCTACAGTTTTCAGCGCAGCTGTTACACCATTTGAGTCAGATGTTAAGATTGGTTTCAATGGTATGCAGTATGATGGAAAGAGCGTTATGATGCTTATGGCAGCTTGCATCAAGTGTGGTGCTGAGATCGAGATCATCTGCAATGGTTCAGATGAAGAAGCTGCACTCGCTAAGGCTGTTGAGCTCGTTGAGAGTGGTCTTGGAGATTAATTAAAATTATAATCTCTCAAACGTTTAAGGAGGACGACATCTATGTACAAAGGCATAGAAGCATCTAGAGGAATAGGTATTGGTAGCATTTGCCTTATCGTTGAGCGCGACTTATCTTTTGAGTCAAAGCACATCGATGATACAGATGCAGAAAAAGCAAGATTTAATTCAGCTATCGAAGCATTCAAGGCTGAGACAGCTGAAATGGCTGAAAATATTAGAAAGAACATCGGTCCAAAAGAGGCTGAAATCATGGAAGGTCACTTAGCTATGATCAACGATCCAACAATGGCTGGTGAAATGACTAAGATGATTGAGGCTGGTCAGTGTGCAGAAGCAGCAGTTACAGCTGTTTGTGATATGTTCATTGGCATGTTCTCTAAGATGGAAGATGATATGATGCGTCAGCGTGCATCAGATATTTCTGATATCAAAGTAAGCTTGCTTAAAATTTTACTTGGGGTTGAAGATGTAGATATTAGTAAGGTGGCACCAGGCACAGTTTTAGTTGCCCATGATTTAACACCTTCTATGACATCTCAAATTGTAAAAGAGAATGTTGTTGGTATTATCACAGAGGTTGGAGGTAAGACTTCACATTCTGCTATTCTTGCAAGAGCCTTAGAGATACCTGCTGTTCTTTCAGTTCCTGGTATTACAGAGCTTGTTAAGGACAAGGATACTGCTATCGTCGACGGTACAGAGGGTGATGTATATATTAATCCAGATGGTGACGTAGTTTCGAAGTACGTTATCAAGCGTGAGGAGTTTATTCGTGCCCAGGCTGAGCTTAAGAACTTCTTTGGTAAGGAGACAGTTACAGCTGATGGCGACAGAGTAGAGCTCTTCTGCAACATTGGAACACCTAAGGATGCAAAGAAGGCCATCGAGTGTGATGGTGAGGGTATAGGTCTTTTCCGTTCAGAGTTCTTATTCATGGACAAGCCACATCTTCCAACAGAGGATGAGCAGTTCGAAGCTTATAAAGAAGCTGTTGAGACAATGAATGGTAAGACAGTTATTATCCGTACTCTTGATATTGGTGGTGATAAGGATATTCCTTACCTTGGTCTCGAGAAGGAAGAAAATCCATTCTTAGGATACAGAGCAGTGCGTTACTGTTTAGCTAATAAGGATATCTATAAGACGCAGCTTAGAGGACTCCTCAGAGCTAGTGCTTTTGGAAAAGTTAAGATCATGGTTCCACTTGTTACTTGTGTTGATGAAGTTCGTGCTGTTAAGGCTCTCGTTGAAGAGTGTAAGCAGGAGCTTAAGGCAGAGGGTATCAAGTATGATGAGAACATCGAAGTTGGTTGCATGGTTGAGACAGCTGCAGCGTCTCTTATTGCAGATCTTCTTGCAAAGGAAGCAGACTTCTTCTCAATTGGTACTAACGACTTAACACAGTACACAATGTCTGTTGATAGAGGAAATGCAAACGTAGCATACCTTTACTCAGCATTCCAGCCAGCAGTTCTTCGTTCAATCAAGAACATTATCGAGGCTGGTAACAAGGCTGGCATTCCAGTTGGTATGTGTGGTGAGGCAGCAGCTGACCCACTCATGATTCCACTTCTTATGTCTTTCGGACTTGATGAGTACAGCGTGAACCCAGTTCTCGTTCTCACAGCCCGCAGCATTATTTCTAAGTGGACAAAGGCTGAGGCAGATGCTTTAGCAGAGAAGGCACTTAGCCTTGCAACAGAGGCTGAAGTTGTAGCACTTCTTAAGGAATCAGCTAAATAATAAATTTTGATTATAAACCTCCAAAAATGGTATACTTGTGTAGTAGCCATTTTGGAGGTTTTTTATTATGAAAAATACAAATATGAATGTAGCAGATGCGGTGGACAATAGAAATCAAGTAATAGTAAAAACCAGCATAATTGGTATCATAGCCAATTTGCTATTAGCAGGATTCAAAGCACTTGTGGGAATCTTGTCTGGTTCCATTGCTATTATCCTCGATGCTGTAAATAACTTATCAGATGCGCTTTCATCTGTGGTTACAATTATTGGAACAAAGCTGGCAGGTAAGATGCCGGACAAAGAGCATCCAATGGGACATGGGCGTGCGGAATATTTAAGCGCACTACTTGTTTCAGCAATCATTATTTACGCAGGTCTTACATCACTTAATGAATCGATTTTAAAAATAGTTCATCCTGCTGAGGTGCAGTATGAGACACTTACATTAGTAGTTTTAGTAGCGGCTATTTTTGTAAAATTCTTCTTAGGAAGATACGTAAAAGCTACTGGAGAAAAAGTAAATTCTAGTGCACTTATGGCTTCTGGTGCGGATGCAAGTTTTGATGCTATCATCTCTACTTCTGTTTTGGCATCGGCAATTATTTATCTGGTATTTGGAATCTCATTGGAAGCATGGGTCGGTGTGCTCATTTCTATAATCATCGTAAAAGCTGGTTGGGAAATGATGTCAGATACACTGGATGATATTTTAGGACGCCGTCCAGACCGAGAACTTACAGTTGGTATTAAAAGATTAATATGCGAGGAGCCAGAGGTTCGTGGTGCGTATGATTTAGTACTTAACAATTATGGACCTAACAAATTCTTAGGCTCAGTTCATGTGGAGCTTCCTGATACAATGACAGTTGAGGATGTGGATAATCTGACACGTCGTATTCAGGAGAAAGTTTTTAAAGAGACAGGAGTTGTGCTTACGGGAGTAGGAGTATACTCTTATAATACAAAGGATGATGAGGCAGCCCGAATTAGAAATCGTGTCCTTGAGATTGTAAAGCAGCACGATTGGGCATTGCAGTTGCATGGCTTCTATGTAAATACGAATACAAAGGAAATGCGCTTTGATGTGGTTTTAAGCTTTGAAGTGAACCATGTTGAAGGCACAGAAATTATATATAAAGAGGTACTTAGCGAGTACCCAGAATATAACATTCAAATTGCTGCAGATGTAGATGTAGCAGATTAGGAGTATATATGAGACAGACACAGGATAAAGAGCGAAATCTTACAATGATGATGGATGAGTATGAATTGACTATGGCCAATGCGTACTTCAATGATCCAACAATCGACCCTAATACAAGAGTAAGCTTTGATGTATTTTACAGAAAAAATCCTGATGGGGGAGGTTTCGCAATCTTTGCAGGTCTTCAACAGATAAAAGATTATCTTTTAAATATGCACTTCACAGAAGAAGATATTGCATATCTTAGAAGTGTTGGACATTTTACAGAGGACTTTTTAGATTACCTCAAGAACTTCAAATTTACAGGTGATGTGGATGCATTCCCAGAGGGAACTATTATGTATCCTAACGAGCCAATTATCACAGTTACAGCACCTATTATTGAGGCACAGCTTGTGGAGACAGAAATCCTTGCACAGGTCAATCATCAGTCCCTTATAGCTACAAAAGCAAGCCGTATTGTAAGAGCAGCTGCAGGTCGTGCAGTATCAGATTTTGGTGCAAGACGTGCTCATAATAATGATGCAGCTATCTACGGCGCTAGAGCAGCTTATATCGGCGGCGCCGCTGGTACAGCTACTGTTTCTGCAGGGCAGTATTTTAATATTCCTATCGGTGGAACTATGGCTCACAGCTATGTAATGTATTTCACTGATGAAAATAATGATTATAGCAATTCAGAGCTTCAGGCATTTAGAAGCTTTGCAAAGAGCTATCCAAACAACTGTATTTTATTGGTTGATACTTATAATGTCCTCAAGTCTGGTGTGCCTAACGCAATCAAGGTGTTTCAGGAAATGAAGGATGCTGGAATCCAGTCTAAGAGCTTCGGAATCAGAATCGATTCGGGAGACTTGGCTTATCTTACAAAGAAAGCAAGAGTGATGCTTGATAACGCAGGATTTACAGATGCTAAGATTATTGTCAGCAATTCACTTGATGAGTACACCATCACATCTATCCTTCAGCAGGGTGGACAGGTAAATTCCTTTGGTGTAGGTGAGCGTTTAATCACTGCAAAATCTGAGCCAGTATTTGGCGCGGTTTATAAGCTTTGTGCGGTTACTGATGCAAAGACTGGTGAGATTATTCCTAAGATTAAGATTTCTGAGACTGTTGAAAAGATTACAAACCCAGGTCTTAAGGATGTATATAGAATCAAAGATGAGAATGGTCGTGCCGTTGCAGATATGCTTGCCATCAAGGGCGAGAAGGTAGATATGAATGTGGCTGGTGGATACAGATTTGTAGACCCTGAACAGCCATGGAAGAGCACACATGTATTTGAAAACTGCACAGCTGAACTTCTTCAGCAGCCACTTATTCGTGCAGGTAAGGCTGCTACTCCAGATGAGGATATGCAGACAATTAGAGAAAGAGTTCAAAATCAGCTCCAGACAAGTGTATGGGTGGAAGAGCAGCGTTTCGAAAACCCACACAAGCATTATTTGGATATGACTCCAGATTATTACAACATGAAGATGGAACTCTTACGTAAAGAGGATAAATAAGATTGATTTCAGAAGAAAAGATTAATCATTATAATACAAAGCTCGCCGAGATAGGTTTGACCCTAGAGCAGACTGCTGAGGGGCTAAAGCTCACTGATGGCGAGCTTTCTATAATGGCGGATTTTAGAGAAATGCTCCCAAGATTAAAGCGGAGCAATCTTCAACGAGAAATGCTGGTGAAGGCTGCCAGAATAAAAGGGCAGGAAATGCCTCAGACTCTTGTTGATGCAACAGCTGGTTTTGGAGAGGACTCTCTTATTCTGGCAGCTGCAGGTTTTCAGGTTCGTCTTTATGAATTTGATGAAATAATTGCAGTGCTGCTACAAGATTGTATGGAGCGAGCAAAGGAAATACCAGAGCTTGCTGATGCCGTAGGTCGAATGGAGTTGGTTTGCGGTGACAGCGTAAAGGGAATGCGCGGGCTTGATTATAAGCCAGACATAGTTTTGCTTGATCCAATGTTTCCAGCAAGACAGAAAAGTGCTTTGATTAAAAAGAAGTTCCAACTGATACAGAAGCTGGAAAGTCCATGTTCCGCAGAGGAAGATTTGCTAGAAGCCGCAATTGCAGCAGATCCAAAGCGAATAGTAATCAAACGTCCACTGAAGGGGCCTTATCTTGCAGAACGAAAACCAGCCTATAGTTTAGAGGGCAAAGCCATACGCTATGATTGCTTTGTTTTCGCCCGAAGTTAGAGAAAATCAATAGTTTTTTCACAGAATTCTCCCATTTATGTATTACTATATACATAGTGTCTATTAACTATGGGAGGGTTTTTGATGGGTATTACTCCAAAATCATCAATTATAATAAAAGTTGTTAGAAGAGTTATAAAAGCTCTTCTAATTACCATAGTTGCCATTTCAGCAGTAAATCTGATTTATTTATCCCGTCAGATGATGAAGGAATTGAAATCAGAATTGGATTTAGTCACAGTTCTTAGTGCAAAGAAAGTGGAAAGCTGGAGTGGTGGATTAGAGGATTTAACACAAAATCTTGCAGATTCTTTTGCTGGTCTTAAAGAGCCTGATGAGGAAACAGTAAGAGGTATATTAGATTCCTACATAGTGCACCATCCAAATTTGTTTTTCTTATATGTGGCTACTGAAGATGGAAAAATGGTTATGGCTCGAGGCGTGCAGTATGCTGAGGGCGTTGACCCAAGAGAACGTGTTTGGTACAAGGATGCAAAGGCTGCAGGTCACACTATATTTACAGACCCTTATTTAAGTGCCACAAGAAGTGATGTAGTGCTTGCAACCGCAGCTACGCCAATCTATGTGGGCACAAAAATGGTTGGTGTTGTAGGTGCTGACGCAGATGTTAATACTATAAATGAATATATGAATAGTCTGGAGTTTAGAGATGGTGCATATGGCTTTTTGATTGATACAGAAGGCGATATTATTGCTCATAAAAATCCGGACTATAAACCAACACTAGAGAAAGTCACAAATGTAAAAGATGTTATGCCTGAATTGGTGTCAATAGTTCAGAAGCCGGGAAGTGGTCTTGTTAGTGGTGTAGATTATAACGGTGAAGAAATGCTTTATTCAACAGCTAGGCTTGAAGGGAGTAAGTGGACTATCGGCTTAGCGTATCCTAAGAAGAATTTCTTAAGAATGTTGGATAGAGGATTAAGGATTTGCGTTTTTACAGCAATATTCTGTGTTATCTTAGCAGCACTTGATATTAGCGCGGCAGTAAGAAAAATGCTCAAGCCGATTGAAAAGATTAATCCAGTACTTGATGGACTTATCAAGGGTGATTTCTCAGTAGATTTGGAATTTACCAATGAAGAAGATGAATTGGGAATGCTCCAATCTACGATGGCACTGATTATTAGGCGTTTACGAGAGATTATTCAGGAACATAAGCATGTGCTTGGTGAAATGGAAAAAGGTAACCTTGTTGTAGAGGATATAGAAACACTTCCAGGTGAATTAAATGATATTTCGATATCGGTTAACTCAATCAAGGAATCCTTTAATGATATTATTTCGGATATTCAGTTTTCAGCTATCAATCTTCAGAGTTTTGCAATGGGTGTAAATGAGACCAGCAACTTAGAAGAGATGAAGATGATATTTGAAGAGCTTTCAGCCGAAGCCAATGTGCTTATGGAGAAGACTTCTAAGTTTATCACAATGCCAGAAGAGGCAAAGAATAATTTCGAAGAAACAGGCGACTATTCTGAAGATGAATAAATAAAAAAATGAGTTTAAGAGTCTCCGACAAAAATCGGAGGCTCTTTTTGTGTTATTTTTACAAAATTAGCGCAACCGATTGCATAGCAGTATTTGTTGTGCTAATGTTTTCTAATGAAGCCTTCCCCTTGAGGGTTGCTAGGCTCCAGTGGAGCCTGTTTAGCAACGACCGAGCCGGGAGGCGAGACCGTGGACCGCTTTAGCGGTGGATGAGGTGGAATTATGGGACACACATTAGATTCTATAGCTAAGGAGCTTGGCCTTTCAAAGACTACAGTTAGTCGTGCAATTTCGGGAAAAGGTCGTATATCTGAGGAAACAAGAAACAAAGTTAATGACTATATAAAGAAAATAAATTACAGACCAAGTGCGGTAGCCCGTTCACTTGCGGCTAATCGCACATTTAATGTGGGTCTTGTAGTGCCAGCAGATTCTGCATTGGGCGAAATGCCATATTTCCAGACTCTTATGACGGGAGTTTGCGATAGAGCAATGGATTATGAATATGACGTTTTGATTATTCTTGCAGATAATGACGGCATTACTTCGCTTAAGCATGCTGTTCAAAACAAAAAGATTGATGCTGTAATTGTTAGCCGTTGTGAGAGGGATTCTAAGGTAAATCGCTTTCTTAAGCAGGCTAATATTCCATATGTAATCATGGGAAATCCACAGGATGATGAAGTTTTATATGTGGATCACGACAACCAGGGAGCGGCTGCAAGAATGGTTGAAACACTTATTGATAAGGGCATAACTAAGATGGCTCTTATTGGTGGTGGAGAAAATATTAATGTTACAATCAGCCGTTTAGAGGGCTATAAAGAGGGCTTTAAAAACAGAGGTCTTGCTGTTGATGATAGCCTGATTTTCTTAAATATGCATAAGAGTGAGCGTCTTGATCCTGTAATCAAGAATATCATGGAGGATGACGTGGAGTGTATCGTATGTATGGATGATATGCTTTGCAACTCTGTCCTTAATTGTTTGCATAATCAGGGAGTAAGTGTACCTGAGGATGTTAAGCTTTGCTCTTTTTATGATTCGAATCTTTTATCAAATTCAAAGCCATCTATTACCAGCTTATATTTTGATGCAAAGAAGCTTGGCGCCAGTGGACTTGAGCTTTTAATGCGCAACTTAGATGGTGAAAAAGTCAAAAGCCAAACCCTAACTGACTTCAATATTCAGATGCGAGACAGCACAACTTAGTATATTTTCACAAAATAATCACATAATAGTCGTGTAATTTGCTCAGTTGACGAAAAAAGAAGATAAGGATAGGATTATGTATAAAGAACAACCGGTTGCACAAGAGGGGGCAACCTGGGAGTATAAATAACATGAAAAAATGGAGGAATAATCATGAAGAAAAAGTTAGTTTCAGCGCTTCTCGTTTCTACAATGGCAGTTTCTGCATTTGTAGGATGTGGCGCAGCAGCTGATGACACAGCAGCAACAGAGACAGCAGATGCTACAGAGGAGCAGGCTGAGGCATCTACAGAGGATGCAATTGCAAATCTTATCGCAGCAACAGAGGGAACAGTAAACATTGACCTTTGGTGCTCAGAGACAGAAGAATATCAGACAGTTATGAAGAAGCTTTGCGATGATTTCGCAGCTCAGTATCCAGATGTTGATTTCAACATTACACTTGGTGCTGTTTCAGAAGCTGACATGAAGGATAGAGTTCTTGAGGATGTTGAGGCAGCAGCTGATGTATTTATATTCCCAGATGATCAGCTTGAGGCACTTGTTAAGGCAGGCGCTCTTAACGAAGTAGCAGCTCAGTATACATACGATATGAACGAGACTGACACTCCAGCAACAGTAGAGGCTGCTCAGTACGATGGAAAGCAGTATGGCTACCCATTCACAGCTTCTAATGGATATTTCTTATACTATGATAAGAACCAGTTATCAGATGAGGATGTAGCTTCTTGGGAGGCACTTACAGCTAAGGCTGAGGAGCTTGGCAAGGAAGTTGGATGTGAGACAGCTAACGGCTGGTACTTATACGGATTCTTCAAGGGCGCTGGTTGCTCACTTACAGAGAACGAAGATCAGTCAAACAACTGTGATTGGAACAATGAGACAGGTCTTGCAGCAGCTGAATCACTTCAGTCAATCGCATCTTCAAAGGCTTACAAGAGCTATGGTAACGATGACCTTCTTGCAAACCTTAACGATGGCAAGGTTGTAGCTTATGTTTCTGGTACATGGAATGTTAACGCATTCTCAGAGGCTTATGGTGATGGCTATGCAGCTACAAAGCTTCCTACATTCAAGGTAAATGGTGAAGACAAGCAGATGGCTTCTTACTCAGGATACAAGTTCGTAGGTGTTAACGCTTACGCAGAGAACACAGGTTGGTCAATGCTTCTTGCAGAGTACCTCACAAACGCAACTTCACAGGAAGCTGTTTACGAGGCAACAGGCGAGGGTCCTTCAAATACAGAGGCACTTGCAAAGGCTTCTTCTCCAGCACTTGATGCTCTTGCAGCTCAGTCTGAATTCGCAGAGCTTCAGAGAGTTGGTGGAAATTACTGGAGCCCAGCTGAGTCACTTGGAAAGAACATCCTTGATGGCAAGGTATCACAGCAGGTACTTGATGATGCTGTAGCTGGTATCACTCAGCCTGTTGAATAAGCAAGTTTTTTGTCGAGCGAAGCGAAGGCAAAATGCTTGCCACGACGCGGCCCCTTTGCCGAATGCAATCATAATGGCTGCGTCCTCCCGCTAGACAGATATAGACTTCCCCCTTTAATTAGGGGGAAGCCTTTTTAAAGAGGATTAATATATGAAGAAAATTGCTAATTATTTTAAAGACTTTGGTTATGCTGTGGCCCACGGTGATATCTGGGTTAAGCTTTCCCTATTAATAATGGGCGCTGGCTACTTCGGTAGAAAGCAGATTGCCCGCGGAATCTTAATGACCTTACTTCAGGTGGGAGTTATCTCATCAATTTTTGGCGTATTCATGCCATATTTATCAAAGCTAAACACTCTTGGTACAGTTCAGAGAGAAGAAGTTTTTGATATTTTAACTATGAAAAAAACTGTCAACGATTATGACAATTCCCTTTTGATTCTTCTTTTTGGAATCATTGGTGTCCTTGTAATCGTTGCATTTATCGCATTATATATTGGAAATATTAAAGCTGTTTATCGCATCCAGAAGATGAAAGAAGATGGTGAACACATCAACAGCTTTTTAGATGATATAGCATCTTTCAAGAACGAAAGATTTCACATTACACTTCTTACTTTACCAAGTATTGGTGTAATTCTTATAAATGTTATACCTATCCTTTTCATGATATGTATCGCATTTACGAATTATGATGAGAATCATCAGCCACCAACATACCTGTTTACATGGATTGGTATTAAGAACTTTGTAAACCTTTTTACAACAAGTCAGACAATCACATTTGGTTATGCCTTCGTAAGAGTATTGGCATGGACATTGATTTGGGCTGTTGTAGCTACTGCAACTACATTCCTTGGAGGAATCCTTCTTGCACAGTTTATCAATCATGAGGACACTCACTTTAAGGGAATGTGGAGAAGCTTATTTGTAATTACAATCGGTATTCCACAGTTCGTAACATTGCTTCTTATCAGTAAGATGTTTGGTGATAGTGGTATCGTAAATACGTTTTGCTCTAACGTTGGTATTACAGAATTCTTCAGAAACATTGGTTTATTAAATCCTGGTGATTCATTTATTCCATTCCTTTCAAAGCCAGGCTGGGTACATGTAAATATCATCCTTGTAAATATCTGGATTGGTATTCCATATCAGATGCTTGTGGCAACAGGTATTTTGATGAATATTCCGTCAGACCAGATTGAGTCTGCAAAGATTGATGGTGCAAACAAGTTCCAGATTTTCTGGAAGATTACAATGCCTTATGTATTGTTTATCACAGGCCCATCACTTATTCAGTCGGTAATTCAGAACATTAATAACTTCAACGTTATTTATCTTCTGACATACAACTACAAAACAACAAACATGGCGATGGCTAACTCACATGCCAACGAAGCGGATTTGCTTATCACATGGTTATTCAGACTTACAAATGAGTACAGTAACTTCAAGATGGCATCAGCTATCGGTATTGTAACCTTTATTATTTGTTCAGCATTATCGCTCCTAACCTTCTCAAGAATGATAGGTGGAGACAAAGAGGGGGTGTATAGATAATGAAAAAGACATGGAAAATTATCGGAAGACATTTATTTTTAGCACTCCTTGTGTTTATTTGGCTTATACCAATTTTCTGGCTGGTAGTAACTACATTCAGTACTCAGAAGGGAATTAACACAAACCATTTCTTCCCTGAGCACTGGACACTTTCAAACTATAACTGGCTGTTCTTTCATCCAGATGCTGCTGGAAATTTCCCAGCATGGTTTAAGAATTCGATGATAATTGGAACTGCAAGCTGTATCATTTCAACATGCTTTGTAATCATGACAGCTTACGCATTTTCATTTATTGATTTCAAGGGCAGAAAGCAGCTTATGAGCTTTTCACTTATCCTTGGAATGTTTCCAGGTGTTCTTTCAATGATTGCAATGTATTTCATTTTAAAGATGCTTGGTTTAACAGACAGTGTAGTAGGTCTTATCATCCTTTATTCAGGGGCTTCAGGTCTTGGATATTTGATTTTGAAAGGATTCTTCGATACAATCCCAACCTCTCTTCATGAGGCTGCAAAGCTTGAGGGTGCATCGGAGGCAACAATTTTTACAAAGATAGTTGTGCCACTTTCAAAACCTATGATTGTATATACGGTAATCAATTCTTTCTTAAATCCATGGATGGATTTCGTACTTGTAAGACTTATGATTAAGTCAAAGGATCCACAGGATTGGACAATGGCTTTAGGACTTTTCAACTTGTTACAGCGTGCGCTTGTTAATCAGTACTTCACATATTTCTGCTGCGGTGGATTGATGATTGCGGTACCAATCTCCGCACTCTTTATCATCATGCAGAAGTTCTACGTAGAGGGAGTTACAGGTGGTGCTGTTAAGGGTTAATATGATTATTATGTGAATTGCGCCCCATCTCGGGGCGCTATTCTTAAATATTTCATTTTTTTTGCTTACTCTTTACACAATTATGCTGTATTATATGGTTCATACAACGGGGGGATTTACAATCCTAGAACTATTAAGGAGGGCACCCGCGATGAATAACGAATTCAAAGAGTATATTACTTTTGTGGTAAAGACTAAGGATGGAAATGAAGTAGAGATGGCAGTTATAGACCAGTTCGAATTTGAGAACAAGGGCTATGTTGCAGCTGCATTAGTCGATGGAGATACAGTTAGTGATGAAGGTTGCTTTATCTATCGCGTAAAGGTTGGAGAGGATGATTTTAAAGTAGAAAAAATCACCAACCAAATCGACTATAACAGAATCGCCGAAGCTTATATGGAGATGATTTAAAAAATGGGGGCTAGCCAATATGGCTAGCCTTTTATAAACTTGCATGAGAAAGAGATATTACTCAACATGTGGTATAATCAATATCGCATTATTATAGATTGGTGGTAAATAAGATTTAATGAAGAGGTTTTTTAGTAAAGGAAGAATTCGAAAAATAGTAGCTGTTTTACTAATATGGGTAGTTCTGCTTGTAAAAATAACATTGGTTTTTCAGACTGCTTATGAGGCTACAGATAGAGCTCTTGCTTATATGAATAATCCTGAAAAAGGGGTTACTGTGCTTGATAAGACAAGGCTGGTAGAATTTACACCTGAGAATCCAAAGGCAGGATTTATCTTTTATCCAGGTGGACTTGTTGAGCCAGATGCTTATGCGCCTTTAATGGAACAACTGGCAGAGCATGGCATAAAATGTATCATAGTCAGAATGCCTCATTACATGGCATTTTTAGATGCAAATGGAGCTCGCGGCATTAGAGAAATGTACCCAGAAATTGATGAATGGTACATAGGTGGCCATAGCCTTGGTGGTGCCATGGCTGCAATGTATGGCGCTATCCATAGTGATGAGTATAAGGGCTTGGTACTTTTGGGAGCTTATGCAACTAGTGATTTAACTCATAAGGATATTAAAACTATCCTTATAAGAGGAGATCAGGACAAAGTCCTTAATATGGAAAAATATGAAGAGTCACTACAGAATCTTCCTGATGGATATGAGGAAGTGATAATTCCAGGTGGCTGTCACGCTTACTTTGGAGACTATGGTCCACAAAATGGCGATGGAACACCAACTATCACAGTGGAGGAGCAGACTAAGCAAACCCTTGAAAAGCTAGTAGATTTTATGGAGTAATCACGAACTTTTTGTGAAAGCAATTGTACAATTTAAATTTTCTAGATATTCTTAAGTGGGAGCATATTGTTTTATCTTTTAGGAGGCAATATGAGTATTAAGGAAAGACATATCTACGAACGTAATAAGCTTGCATTCAAGCTAGGTAGCATTATTTTGGTATTTGAATTGTTGTCAACAATTCTTTATCAGGATCAGAGAGTTGGGTTCATGAACACAGCTATTATGTCCGTGCTACAGGTTTTGATTGGGGCTTTTTTTGTATTTAGTTATTTGAAATTTGGAAAAAGAAGCAGGGGCAAGTATTTTATGATATTGGCCCAAATTCTAACATATTTCGTAGTTATGTTGGGCTGTGTCCATATAACATACATGTGGGCGTTCGGACCAGGAATAATGATGTTTGTTTTGCTGTTTGCGGATAATACGCTTACTTTGGTTACGACCATATCTATAGTGGCTGTTAACATTATATATGTACCATTATTTTATAAATATTCGGTTGAAGTTGCAGATAGACAAATGGCGGTATTAACAGATGTAATCTTCGCAATTTTGATTGGATTAATGACAATCTTCTATGTTCGTTTAAATAGCAAGCACAACTATGAGACAGTAGAAGAGATAGAAGAGGGTGCTAGACAGCAGGAAGAAAATGCCAAGATAATGCAGGAGGTTGGAAATCAAATTGCAGCAAAGCTAGAGGATGCTAATGATGCAATGGAAGCCTTGGCAGAAAAGGTCACATCTTCTGCAGAAAGTGCACAGCAAATTTCTTCTTCAGTAACAATGACAGCAGAAGCTATTCAGACCCAGACAGAGATGAATTCAAATATTACGGAGTCCCTTGAAAATATAGCGCATCAATCTAGAGCGATGCTTCGAAATGCTGATGAGGTAACAGAAAATATTAGTGATGGTAATACACTGGTGCAGGAGCTTAGAACAAAGTCTGATGAATCCTCAGCAATTAATGCGGAGACAGCTACAATGACAGCTGATTTGCAGCAGTCTGCAGACACAGTAAAAGATATTGTCAGCACGATTCTTGATATCAGTGGGCAGACAAATCTTCTTGCACTTAATGCTTCTATTGAGGCGGCAAGAGCAGGTGAGGCTGGTAAAGGTTTTGCGGTTGTAGCTGATGAAATCAGAGCGCTTTCTGAGCATACAAAGGAATCTGCAGAGGAAATTGCCAATACCATTGATGATTTGATTAAGAAGGTTACAATCGCATCTAATAACATGCAGCGTTCAGTAGATTCAGCAAATGAACAGGGCGAGATGATAGCTGAGACAGGAGATAAGTTTAAAGAGATTTTGGAAAAGGTTTCTGATCTTACAAGACGTGCGGCAGTTATTTCGGAAGATGTTGATTCCTGTGTTGATGCCAACACTAAGGTCATGGATGCAATCAGTAATCTTTCAGCTACATCTGAGGAGGTTGCAGCCTCAGCAGAATCCAGCATAACTATCAGTGAGGATTGCGAGGCTGATATGAAGGCGACGGAAGATATCCTCCATGAGATTCTTGAAATTAGTAGAGCAAATAAGTAAATATAAATTAGTGATTGGTCTGCGGTTATTCCGCAGACCTTTTTTAGAACAAGTGTTTGACTTTAACTAACCCTGTGCTATAATGCTTTTATACCGATTTTGTACCATTGTATTTAGCATTAAGGTGAAAATATGGATTTTAAATTACATTCAAATTTCAAGCCTACAGGAGATCAGCCTCAGGCTATAGATGATTTGGTTCGAGGTTTCAAAGAAGGCAATCAGATGCAGACACTACTTGGTGTCACTGGCTCAGGAAAGACCTTCACCATGGCCAATGTTATAGAAAAGCTGAACAAGCCTACACTTATTATTGCTCACAATAAAACTTTGGCAGGCCAGCTTTATTCCGAGTTCAAAGAATTTTTCCCAGAGAATGCAGTTGAATATTTTGTATCCTACTACGATTATTACCAGCCGGAGGCCTATGTGCCTAGCACTGATACTTACATCGCAAAGGATTCATCTATAAACGATGAGATAGATAAGCTACGTCTTTCTGCTACTGCATCATTGTCGGAGAGAAGAGATGTTATTATCGTGTCTTCCGTTTCCTGCATCTATGGTATTGGTGAGCCAGATGATTTCCAAAATATGATGGTGTCCCTTCGCCCAGGAGATTTTAAAGACAGGGATGATGTTATCCACGAGCTCATTAATATTCAGTACATGAGAAATGATATGGATTTTGCAAGAGGTACTTTTAGGGTTCGTGGTGATACGTTAGAGGTTATTCCTGCCAACACCAGCGACTATGGAATACGTATCGAGTTCTTTGGTGATGAAATAGACCGTATATGCGAAACAGAAATTATGACGGGCCAGGTAAAAAGGGAGCTTGAGCATGTGGCTATTTTCCCAGCCAGTCATTATGTCATCCCCCAGGACAAGATTAATTCAGCTTGCGCCAGCATAGAGGCAGAGCTTGATGAGAGAATAAAATATTTCAAATCCGAGGATAAATTAATTGAGGCTCAGCGAATTGGTGAGCGTACTAATTTTGATATAGAGATGCTTCGTGAGACAGGCTTCTGCTCTGGAATAGAAAATTATAGCCGACACATGACCAATCAAAAGCCAGGGGAGCCACCAAAATGTCTTATCGATTACTTTGGAGATGATTTCCTGATTATTGTGGACGAGAGCCACATCACACTTCCGCAGGTGCGCGGAATGTTTGCAGGAGATCAGGCTAGAAAACGTACCCTTGTGGAGTATGGTTTTAGATTGCCATCTGCTCTTGATAACAGACCGCTTAATTTTGGTGAGTTTGAATCAAAGATTGACCAGATAATGTTCGTGTCTGCTACACCGGGAGACTACGAAGAAGAGCATGAAATGCTTCGTACTGAGCAGGTTATCAGGCCTACTGGATTGTTGGACCCTGAGGTGGAGGTTCGTCCAGTAGAAGGTCAGATTGATGACTTGTTCAACGAGATTAAGAAAGAAACTTCAAAGAAAAATAAAGTAATGATTACCACTCTTACAAAGCGCATGGCAGAGGATTTGACAGATTATCTGGCAGAGCTTGGAGTGAGAGTAAAATACATGCATTCCGACATCGACACCATGGAGCGTGCAGAGATTATTCGAGACTTGCGACTGGATGTGTTTGATGTACTTGTTGGAATCAATCTTTTGAGAGAGGGCTTGGATATTCCAGAGATTACTCTTGTGGCTATTCTTGATGCAGATAAGGAAGGCTTCCTGCGAAGCGAGCGCTCCCTTATTCAGACAATCGGACGTGCTGCACGAAATAGCGAAGGTCATGTAATCATGTATGCTGATACCATGACTGAATCCATGGAGAAGGCCATCTCAGAAACAGAACGTCGTCGCGAGATTCAAAAAGCCTACAACGAGGCCAATGGAATTACGCCGACCACTATTCAGAAGTCAGTTCGCGAGCTTATCTCTATT
>JAFYYE010000152.1 GCA_017557715.1 Pseudobutyrivibrio sp. | reverse complement strand
CTTGGTAATTGTCGGATTGTATTCGAACTATACATTGGTAATCAATGCCTTGGAGGCGATTTTGAACCAGTTCTTTTCGGCAATCACTGCCAGCATTGGAAATTTGGGTGTGAATGCGGATAAGGAGCACCAGGAAGAAATATTCTTTGTAACATATTTTGTAGATTTTTGGATGTATTCATTTTCTGCGATAGCATTAGGAACACTGTTCCAACCATTCATCAACATCTGGGTGGGGGACAGCTATTTGATGACCACTGGATGCGTGTGTTTTATTGTTATGAATTTCTATCTTAAGGGCATGCGCCAAGCTGTGGTGACTTTCAATAATGCTTTCGGAATGATGCAATACTTTAGATATGTGCCTGTGTGGGAGTGTATTATCAACATCGGTGCATCTATTGGGTTGGCTCTGATATTTGGTCCAGTGGGTATTTTCATTGGAACTACAATTAGTACACTTGCAGTGCCATTCTGGTTTGAGCCTATGATATTGTTCAAGCATGGACTAGATGATAACAGTGCAAAGTTCTTTGGAAAGTTCGCTGGGTATACTATCTTTACAGCAGCGGTTATGGCATTGATGTTGTTCTTAACTAATCTGATTGGTGTTGGAGGATTATTGGGATTTATTTTGAAGGTGCTTATCACGGGTTTTGTTCCAAATGTACTTGTGATTCTGGTATTCTTTAAGAGCAGAGAGATTGGGTATTTGAAAGGTGTTGCGAAGCGAGTTGTAAAGAAAAATGTAAAAAATAGGTTTAAATAACGAAAATTCGAATCATCTTATGAAAACAAAATGTTAGGACGAATTGATAAGTGAAAAATAATATTGGATTGTTGTGTAACCAAATATCTTCCATTACAATGGAATCGTGATATAAAGATGATTGATTAGGGCTTATGGAGTGTTGGTAAGGATGATAGGTTTATATTTAGGGATTTTCCACAAATGAAAAAAACGTAGAAGATATCAATTTATATCAAAAAGAAGAAAGTCTAAATAAAAATATTATTGAGAGATATGCGCCAACAAAAAGTAGTAGAATGGGAGAATAATTAACGGATGTCATATATATCAATTAATTATTATTGTATAGTAGCAATAGCAACTCTACTATATTATTTATTTCCTTTAAAGTATAGATGGACAGTGCTGCTAACGATTAGTGTAGTATTTTATTATAAGTTTTATTATAAAGGGGGGTGGTTATTATTAGCTACCATCCTAGTTAGCTATGGTTGTTCATTGGCAATTGAAAA
The DNA here is from genome assembly GCA_017557715.1 of Pseudobutyrivibrio sp. GTDB lineage: Bacteria > Bacillota > Clostridia > Lachnospirales > Lachnospiraceae > Pseudobutyrivibrio. The sequence continues at coordinate 1,748 of JAFYYE010000152.1, read as the reverse complement.
AGTAAATGATTCAATGAAAAGAGTTTTTTTAACTATTGGTGTAGTGTTTGTTGTAATACCATGGTTTTTTACAAGGGATATCACAGCTTTTTCATGGGGGTTAATCAAGAGCAATCCGATTAATCTCGTTATTCCTATGGGAATATCTTTCTATACATTGCAGATTATTGCATATATGGTAGATGTATATAAAGGTAAGGTTCAACCACAGAGAAATCTTTTGAAATATGTATTATTCATTTCTTATTTTCCTCAGATTCTTCAGGGGCCAATCCCAAGATATGAACAGTTGCAGAATCAGTTAGTAGAAGGGCATAAATTTGATGAACATAACTTTTCAAAGGGAATATGCTACATAATATGGGGATTCTTTTTGAAATTGGTAATAGCTGATAAAGCAGGTGTTTTCGTAAATACGGTTTATGGAAACTATCCAGCTTATGCGGGAGCATATCTCTGGGTTGCATCAATATTATATTCAATCCAGCTATATGCAGATTTCTTAGCATGCACTATTTTGGCGAAAGGCGTATCAAAGCTTTTTGGAGTAGAATTAATTGATAATTTTATGCAGCCATATTTTGCTACATCAATAAAAGATTTTTGGCGTAGATGGCATATTTCACTTAGTACATGGCTTCGAGATTATATCTATATTCCATTAGGTGGAAACAGAAAAGGCCAATTAAGTAAGTTTATGAACTTATTAATAACTTTCTTCATAAGTGGATTATGGCATGGTGCAGGGTTTAGATTTATTGCATGGGGCATGCTTCATGCTTTTTATCAGATAATTGGTGAATTGACTAATCCGGTTAGGGAAGAAATATATGTCAAATTAAGAGTAGCAAAAGATTCAAAGGATAAAGCGATTTTTAAAAGAATTGGAACATTCTTACTTGTAGATTGTGCGTGGGTGCTTTTTAGAGCTGATAGTCTTAGGCAAGGTCTTGGAATCTTAAAGAATATGTTCTTTGTACTTAACCCATGGGTGTTATTTAACAACCGTATTTATACATTAGGATTAGATTGGAAGGATTGGCTAGTGTTGATTTTGGGAATCCTTGTGATGATTTATGCTGGAATTAAGCATGAAGCGGGGATAAGTGTAACAGATGCGGTCATAGCTAGAAGATTGCCAATCAGATGGGCAATTATGATAGCGGCAATTGTTGTAGTTATGTTAATGGGTACATATGGATATGGCTTTAACAATAGTGATTTTATATATGGAGGCTTTTAATGAAAAGTCATAAAAGATATATTGCAAAAGGTCTGTGTTTTGTTTTAATAGTGGGACTTCTTGTGCATGGAATAAATATAGTACTGGTTCCTAAATTTTACGTAAGCAATATGTGGCCAACTACTTCTGGTCTGAAGGGATTTTATCAAATGGAGGAGAACTCTATTGATGTAATTTTCCTTGGAAGCAGTCATTCTGCTACCACTTTTATACCTCAGACCGTGTATGATACAAATGGTATCACGTCATATAATTTATCCTGTGAACAGCAGAGCTTATTAACTTCGTATTATTGGCTGAAGGAAGTATATCAGTATCAATCGCCTAAGGTGGTTGTGTTGGATATATTTATGTTGTTTGAATTATCTCCATCAGAACCTTTAAATACACCTGAGAGTATGACAAGAAAAGCAATAGATACAATGCGTTGGTCAAAGGTCAAGTGGGAGGCTATTCATGATATAGCGGACAAAGATCCAAAGCAATCGGTTAATAGCTATATTTT
>JAFYYE010000151.1 GCA_017557715.1 Pseudobutyrivibrio sp. | reverse complement strand
CTATTCCGTTGTAATTCTGCCTCAGAATAGACCATATTCTTTACCTGATATAAAACAGAAGGCTTATTAGTCATTGTATAAATAGCATTTATTATAGTTGTTAAATCACTATATCCCCAGAATGTTTTATTAGACTTAGCTATTACATCAAAATCCAAATATTTCAAAACCCCGTTGGCTAAATCACCACCAGAAATATCATAAATCGCGCTAACGGAATCATCCTTATATAAAGCCATTAAGTCTGCTGCTCTTTCTTCATCTGTTCCGCTAAATTCATCAATCTTAGCTTCGATATTTTCTACCAATATTGGTTCTACATTCATTGAAGTTAAAACTTTTTCCAGTTCTTTTATCTGGGGCATCCACTCTTTGCCATGCCCATTAGAGCATGCTGATAAACCAACCTTCATATTCATTCCTCTACTTTATTACATACATCTGTATTGTCTCATTATTTTTTTCACTATAAAACTCTTCCTTGAGTATGCCTCCACAATTCTGAATCACTCTTGATGAAGCAATATTATATTTGTCACAAGCAACAAGAATTTCATATATTTCTTTTTGTTTGCAAACCTCTATACCGAGATTAAGCATTTCTGTAGCATAACCCTTTTTTCTTTCAGTTGGCCTTACAGAATATCCGATATGACCACCTTCTTTACGAAGTTCCTCGTTTAACGCAAGCCTAATATTTATCATGCCGATTATCTTTTTATCTTCTTCTCTAACATAAAAATATGTCAGCTTAGGCACATTATGTTCTTGAATATTTACAATATCAGTATCTCTTTGTATTTTATCTATCCATCTTTCATAATCTGCTTTCTCAAGATACTCGTCAAGCGCACCTGTACCATTTATCTCTGATTCATATTTATAGAACTCATTTATATAATCAATTGCCTTATCCTTGTATTCCAGCGTTGGAAACACAAGCTTGAATCCTGTCCCCATTGTTTTACCTTTCCTGTCAATTGTGTTATTACTTGAAATTCATTCTAACAAATCACATTAATCCAAACAATAAAAAAGCCCTCCGAGGATGATCCTCGAAGGGCATAATTTTAAAATACCTATTTCAATTCAATCGTAGCCTTATTTCCATTTATATCCTCAATCTCAATTGCTTTGACAGCGTTTGGATCGATTACATTATTAAACTCAACGGAATATATTGCATTGTTATTTATTCCATCTATATCATGTAAATGATCGCAATCTTTACAATTTATAAATGTTCCATCATCAAAAGTTATACTTGTAATATATGGTACTCGCTCTTTACCTAATGGAATATCAAACCATTTTTCTTTTACTTCATCAGTGATGTTGTATCTAATCTCTGCTGAAATTGGACTAAACTTAATTGATGCTGCTTCACATTCGAATTCTGGAAGAGATTTATTTAAATCGATTACAACAGCGTTGCTCACTTCAGGAATTGGTAGATCAAAGGTCCACTTACCGCCTATAGTATTCTCCGAAAAGTCACTATTTACAATACTAAAATCGCTTAATTCTACATGTATTGTTTTACCAGTTAATGAAATTCCAGAATCAATTGAATCTGTGCCATCTACTGATAGCATGATTTCATCATCTTTAAATCCCATACCGATTCCTAGTGTATCACCGTCGAAACCTTCGATATGAATATCGTCAATATTTATATTTGGCTCACAGCCCTCTTCTATCTCTACTCCAGAAAATTGTATTGCAAGATTTATCTTATTATCATCAGCTATTATTGCCACTGGCGTAAGTGTTATTCCTTTGTCAGTAATAGCATAATTTGAATAATCATCTTTTTCAGAGAATACAATTGCTTGTCCCTGTTCTGTAAGTTCCTGTTGCTGTGCATCAGAAGCATTAAAATAGCTACTTAGTCCCTTACCCCAAAAATGATGAATTGCAGCTGTCGCCGTTATCGCAGTTAAAAGAATCATACATACGCAAGCTGCCACCGAAAGTCTTTTATGTAGTCTTACCACTTTGCTACTAGCCTGGTATCCAGCGCACTGTGTGATTAAATCATCATCCACACCATTAAATGCTAAAAACAGATTTTCCTTGTTCATGATACCAAATATCCCTCCTTTACCAAACGTGTCTGAAGCTTTGATCTTAATCTGCTAAGAATTACAGAAACATAGTTTTTTGAAATTCCATATTTCTTGGAAATAGCTGATATATCTTCTACATAAAAATATCTACTTAGAAAGATATATGCCTCTTTTTCTGGAAGTCCCCTTACAAAATCAGCAATAATCGTCTCCAGTTCTTTACCTATAATTGAGCTTTCAACGCTATTTAAAGCAGGGATACATTCTTCTAATTCATCTAGAACCTCATTCATTGTGCCACTTCCACGCTTCTTACTTCGAGCAGCTCTATATCTATCAAAAGCCAATTCTCTCGTAATTTTTGCTAGAAAAGCTTTCAGAGCTCTTGGCCTAGTAGGTGGTATTCTATCCCATGTCTTTAAATAAGTATCATTCAAGCATTCCTCATTATCTAATTTATTATTGAGAATATTATCTGCTATTGATTCCAGATAATTGCCATATTTTCTGTCAGTCTCTTCTATAGCTCTTTCATTTCTTTTAAAATATAACTCAATTATTTCATCGTCCTTCATATATGTCCCCCTTCAATCAAGTATTTGTAAGCGCCTTACACTTATATAGCCGTAAAACATACCTGGATATTACAAAAACTCCTTTATATATTTTAAAAATAGAGACCTTATCAAACTATTATCTATTTTACTAGGAACAATATTCTAACTCAAATTCAAAAAGGCTCCCGAGGATCTCTCGGAAGCCTTTCAATCTTATATTTTATCGCTCATTGGAGTTCCAACTTCGATGAGATTTCCATCCAAATCATAGAAACGTATAACCTTCTGTCCCCAGGAATGAGTCATCAATCTGTTTACATACTTTATATCAGGATAAAGTTTCTCCAGCTTTTTTACAAATTCTTCTATGTTTCGTTCCTCGAAATACAGCTCAGTGGCATTATTCTGGTATTTGATATCTTTACCAAGGAATTTCTTCCAAATGGCCTCATCCTGTAAAACAAGTCCCTCTGTAAGAATCATATTGCCATCATTGTCTAAAAGCATATCAAGGCCAAATAGGTCATGATAAAACTTCTTTGATTTTTCTATGTTTTTTACAACTATGAGAATGTTTCTGAGCTTCATGATATATTCTCCTCATCTACAAATATACTTAATCTTTTTATCTACTCACTTACGCTCTGCTTCCAGCTATTTTCCAATTCCACATAGGACTTTCCGAAAAATTCTTCATAAGACCTATCAGAAGCCATGAAGTCAAATAAGCCATCAAGCCCCTTCAAATCTATCAAATAGACTGTGAAGCTCATGGCTTCTGTGTACGATAAGTTTAAACCATAATATTTTGATTGTTCGTTTGGTCCAAAGTTTGTTGCCACCTTTTCCTTTAACTTAGGATAATCCGAAACATCTTTACCTTGATACAGACGATTTACAACATAGTCAAAATACAGTCTTACTATATCATTATCATCGTAATTTTTAGATTGTAGGTAACGCTTAAAATCACCATCTTCATATGAATCATCAACCGACATTTTACTTATACCCTCAACCAATTTATTGTCCGGGTATAAAATATATGCTACATATTCACAAAAGCCTTCTTCAATCCAATACTTATTTAAGTCACTATAATCTACAAAAAAGCCATGCATCAATTCATGTTCTAGCGTTCGTACAGTCAAATCATTTAATGTGATATCTATTTCCCCGTCTGAATCTATGCTTGTATAACTTCTTCCACCTTTATTTTCTATATGATAGGTAATATCATCAACATTTCCACCATACATAGACTGGTCAATATTTATATCTTTTAAAAGCTTTTTCAGATTTTCTTTTGTGCTAGCTTCGACTTGGATGATGTCTATTATTTTTTCATAGGTACTGTCATCTATTAGATTACTATTTATAATAAATTCAGACCCCGCACTTTTAAATATATAGTCATTATTTCCATCGATAAATAGATCTGTATTATCT
>JAFYYE010000150.1 GCA_017557715.1 Pseudobutyrivibrio sp. | reverse complement strand
GCTTAACATCGAAGTTGACACAGATGCAGCTGAAAAGCTTTCTACTGTTGGTGATGCAGTTGAGCTCATCAAGAAGACTGTTGCAGAAAAATAATTTAAAAAGTTCAAAGCATCCAGCTTTGGCTGGATGCTTTATTTTACTCATACGTAGGAGGTATAATTTTGAAGGATTTGAAAGAGTTTCAAAAGACTATCGGTTATGAGTTTAGAGACGAAAGCTTATTACGTCAGGCACTTACACACAGTTCATATGCTAATGAACATCATATGAAAAAGCTCTCTGATAATGAGAGATTAGAGTTTCTTGGTGATGCAGTGCTTGAAATAGTATCGAGTGAGTTTTTGTATCTAAATTATACCGATTTAAACGAGGGAAAGCTGTCTAGGCTTAGGGCTAGCATTGTTTGTGAGCCGACCCTTGCTTATATCTGTAAGGAGATTAATCTTGGTGATTATGTTCTCCTTTCTAAGGGTGAAGATATGACAGGTGGACGTACACGTAAATCCATTTTGTCAGATGCTTTCGAGGCTACAATTGGCGCCATCTTTTTGGATGGTGGTATGGAGCCAGCTTCTAAATATATTCATCGATTTGTTTTAAATGATATAGAGCATAAGCAGTTGTTCTACGATAGTAAGACGCGTTTGCAGGAAGTAGTTCAGGGTAACTTTAAAGAAGCGCTTACCTATGAGCTTATCTCAGAATCTGGTCCAGATCATGCGAAGCAATTTGAGGTTCGTGCAATGGTTGGCAGTCGTGTCCTTGGTACTGGTGTAGGCAGCACCAAAAAAGCTGCCGAGCAGGAAGCTGCATACGAAGGTCTTATGCGCCTACACAAAGAGGATTCGATTAAAATTATTTAACATCGTAAATCCTACTTGCGGTCGTAACCGGCAGGGGAGCAAATAGAGTTTGAAAAAATCAGGGAGAAAAATATGTATTTAAAAAGTATAGAATTGTATGGATTCAAATCCTTCGCCCATAAGATGAAGTTTGAATTCCATAATGGAATCACAGGAATCGTTGGTCCTAACGGTTCTGGAAAATCTAACGTTGCTGACGCAGTTAGATGGGTTCTTGGCGAGCAGTCTGCAAAGCAACTTCGTGGTGCATCCATGCAGGATGTAATCTTTGCAGGTACAGAGGCTAGAAAACCACTTTCATATGCTTATGTAGCACTTACAATGGATAACAGTGACCATGTGCTGCCTGTTGAATATGAAGAGGTTACTATTGCACGTCGTGTTTATCGTTCAGGTGAAAGTGAATATCTTTTAAACGGAACACCTTGTCGATTAAAGGACGTTGCAGAGCTTTTCTACGATACTGGTGTAGGTAAAGAAGGTTATTCGATTATCGGACAGGGTCAGATTGAGAAAATTCTTTCTGGTAAGCCTGAGGATAGACGTGAGCTTTTTGATGAAGCAGTTGGTATCGTAAAATATAAAAAACGTAAGGCTGCTTCTGTAAAGAAGCTTGAGAATGAACGCGAAAATTTAGTTCGTGTAAACGACATCTTATCTGAACAGGAGCGTCGTATCGGGCCTTTGGAAAAACAGTCAGAGGATGCCAAGAGATATCTCAAGTTCAAAGAGGATTTAAAGAAGCTTGATGTCAATGCATTCTTGTTAGAGGTTGACCGACTTAATAACAATCTTGAAGAGGTAGAAAAGAACGCTAAGATTGCTAACGAGCAGTTGGAAGCTAGCAAGGCATCTCAGGAAGAAATACGTGAAAAGTATGATTCTTTAGAGCAGGAAATCACCGAGCTTGATGAGAGAATTGAAAGCTTGAAGCAGCAGCAGTCTGACTCTACACTTCTTAAAGGAAAGCTTGAAAACGAGATAGCACTTTTGGAGGAAAAGATTCGTTCAGCCAATGCTACGGATGAAAGTCTTTCTGCGCGTGTTGCTGAAATAGAGGCTGATAAAAAGGAAAAAGAAGAGCAACTTGCTGGTTTTAAATCTGATAAAGAAGCTCTTGATAAAACTCTTGAGGAAGCTCTTGAAAGACTTAATTCTGTTAAGAGTAATTACTCTGATTTGCAGACAGCTATTAACGCTAATAACGAAAAGATTGACGCTGATAATAAGGCTATTATGGATCTCCTTAATAATAGAGCATCTATTAAATCTAAGGAGCAGCGTCTTGAGACAATGCTTGAGCAGACAAATATTCGTAAGGCTAAGCTTACTCAGCGTCTTTTAGAGAGAAAGACGCGCGAGGAGGATTTAGACGCATCTGTTAAAGCAGCTGAAGAAGAGTTCAAAAACGCTCAAAGCCTTC
>JAFYYE010000149.1 GCA_017557715.1 Pseudobutyrivibrio sp. | reverse complement strand
TTAGTTCGTGAATACGTATCAAAAGATCCAACACAGCTTGTTGAAGTTCCAAAATTGAAAAAAGATAAAAATATTATTCGTATGAGTAACTACGAGGTTCAGGCTATTTTGGATGCTATAGACAACGGAAATGCTTTTACATCTGAAAGACAAAGAAAATATAATCAAAAGACACGTGGGCGCGATTTAGCCATATTAACGCTAATGTTAAATACTGGAATTCGTGTTAGTGAATGCAATGGCTTAGATCTCAACGATGTTGATTTTAATGTTAATTCTTTAACAATTGTTCGTAAAGGTGGCGGTCAAGATATAATCTATTTCAATGATGAAGTTTCTCAGGTTTTGCAGGATTATGTTAATGGAGAACGTGAATATATTAATCCGGTAGATGGTCATGAGCCCGCACTCTTCTATTCATTACAGGGTAGAAGAATAAGTATCGATGCAATAGAAAATCTTGTTAAGAAATACGCTAAAATTGTAGTTCCTAACAAGAAAATTACACCTCATAAGCTTCGAAGTACCTATGGCACTGCCCTCTACCGTGAAACTGGCGATATTCGACTTGTTGCAGATGTTCTCGGTCATGAAAATATTAATACTACTATAGATTATTACGCAGCCATAGAGGACGAACACAAACGTCTGGCACGTAATGCAGTTGATTTTAGGAGAAAAGATACTTAGGACATTTTTCTATATTTTTCCAGTAAACTTTCAAAATAAGCTGGTAATGGTGCATTTACCTCCACATATTCACCTGTGCTAGGCTGTTTAAAACCAAGTGTCTGTGCGTGGAGTGTTTGTCCATCTAGACCCTTTACAGGCTTTCCATATACGTCATCCCCCAAGAGCGGATGGCCTATATGGGCCATATGTACACGAATCTGATGTGTACGGCCAGTCTCAAGCTTAAACTGTACGTATGAAAAGCCTTTAAATTGCTCTAAGACAGTAAAATGAGTGATTGCTTCTCTTCCATCACTTACTACTGCCATTTTCTTTCTATCTTTAGGATTTCGGCCTATTGGAGCGTAAATAGTTCCTTCTTCTTCTTTAAAGTTACCAACAACAATTCCTTTATATATTCTATTTACAGAATGAATTTTTATTTGAGCAGCAATATCATTGTGAGACTTATCATTTTTGCAAACTAATAGCGACCCAGTAGTATTCATATCTATACGGTGAACAATACCTGGTCGAATCTCACCATTAATTCCAGATAAAGAATCCTTGCAATGATACATAAGTGCATTAACAAGAGTTCCAGAATAATGACCTGGAGCAGGATGAACAACCATCCCTTTAGGCTTATTAACAACAATTACATCCGAATCCTCATAAAGAATCTCGATAGGAATGTCTTCAGGTAAGATATCGATTTCCTTAACTGGTTCGATACTTATAACAATTTCATCACCAAGCTTTGTCTGGTATTTTGATTTTACTTGTTTTCCATTAACTAAAACAAAGCCATTATCAATTGCCTTTTGATAATAGCTTCGAGATTTATCAGGAAGATTTGCAGCAAGGAATTTATCAATGCGAATATCTTCATCTGTAGGTTCTTCAATTATAATAGTAATTTCATCCATAATTATTTAAATAATAAACTTCTTTTTATTTCCTCTAAATCCTCATCCTTGTAATAAAATATAATTACAAAAAATAAGGCTATAACACTACATGTAACATAAATATCTGCCACATTAAAAACTGGAAAATTAATAAGTGAAAAATATATAAAATCTACAACATAATTATTTGATATTCTATCTATATAATTTCCAACAGCACCAGCAATTATAAATACAATAATATAATTTAAAAGAGTAAACTTTTTAACTTGTGGCATTCTAATCAAAATATAAACAAGTGCTATAAGCAAAATGGGTGTAATAACTGCAAATAACAACTGTTTTCCTGATAGTAGTGAAAATGCAGCACCTGTATTTTCAAGATAATGAAACTCTAAAACATTAGGAATTAAAACAAAATCATCCTTGTTCATGAGATTATTAACCGCGAGAAACTTGGTAACCTGGTCTAACACGATTAATAATGCTATTAATATAATACTATAAGTAATCGATGTAATTTTCTTAACTTTGTAAAACATTTATACTAACACCTGATCTATTGCTTCAAGCAAATCTTTATCTGAAAAATCAAGATAAGAAGCAGCTTCACCAATAGCCTTTATTACTGTAAATTTTATTTTTTTGCCTGTCATTTTTTTATCTGACTTAGAAGCTTCCAGTATATCTGCAGCGTCAATCCCAGAAATAGTAACTGGCATATCATACAATTTTAAACAATCGATAATATCTTGATAATCATCATCAGAGATATTTCCAAGCTTCTTTGAAAGATAGCTTGCACACACCATGCCTAATCCAACACACTGACCATGTCCCAGATTAAAACCACACAGCTTTTCAATAGCATGACCTAAGGTGTGACCAAAATTAAGATAAGCCCTGATTCCCTTTTCTTTTGGATCCTTTTCGACCACATCTCGCTTAATCTCACAATTTTTCTTAACCATATACTCAAGCGAAGAATAATCTTTAGCAATAATGCTGTCCTTATTTTCCTTTAGCCAATTGTAAAAATCAGCATCAGCTATTAATCCATGCTTTATAACTTCACCCATGCCACAGGCAAAATTAAAATCATCCAAAGTATTTAATGTGCCAATATTCATATAAACAAGCTTTGGCATATTAAATGCACCAACCATATTTTTATATTGATTAAAATCTACACCTGTTTTACCACCAACAGAACTATCAACCTGTGATAATAATGTAGTAGGCACCTGTATAAAATCTATGCCTCTAAGAAAGGTTGCGGCAGCAAATCCAGTCAAATCACCAACAACACCGCCGCCT
>JAFYYE010000148.1 GCA_017557715.1 Pseudobutyrivibrio sp. | reverse complement strand
TTCAGAGATATACTCTAAATCGTTGACGTCATATTTTCCGCTGAGAAGACGCATCAATGTGCGCTCCATGTATGCCTTTTCTTTCTTTAAAACATCCTGTGTGCGTGATGTCTTTGCCTGATTAAGAGCAGACACCTTTCGCAAAATACCAAGAAGCTGTTCCTGCTCCACTGGTTTTAAAATGTAATCTGTGCACTCATAACGAAGTGCTTCCTGAGCATAACTAAACTCGGCATAACCGCTAAGGATAACAAAATAAGTATCACTTTTAAGATTCTCTCGAAGAGCCTTTAAAAGCTCCACGCCAGTCATGACTGGCATTTTGATATCTGAAATAATTAAATCTACTGGATTAGTAGAAATATAATCATATGCTTCCTTTCCATTTGATGCGGTGGAAATATGATAGCCTTCCTTTTCCCAATCAACCAAGAGCTGTAAACCCTGGAGAATAAAAGGCTCATCATCAACTAATAAAACCTCTAACATTACAATAACCCCTTTAAATACTTAACCGGCGCAACTATCTGAACCAGCGTGCCCGTACCAGGCTCTGAATCCAAGTCAAAGGAAACCTCTTCCTCAGAAATCATTTTTAATCTAAGGCAGGCATTAACAATACCAACTCTGCCCTTCGCCTTTAGCATTTCTATATTTGCAAAACGCATCTTTCTAAGGAGTTCTTTTCTCTCAGTTTCCTCCATACCGTTTCCAGTATCTTCGATTTCGAGAGTCATGAATTCTCCATCAGAACTGATTCGTACAAATATCCAGCCCGGAGTAATCTTGCTTTCAATTCCATGAACGCAAGCATTTTCTACGAACGTTACTATAGTAAGCTTTGGGATAAATAATTTCAAGCACTCAGGCTCAACATCTATCTCAAAAGATAGTCTATCTCCAAAGCGATATTTCTGCAATTCCAAATACGCATTTACGAATTCAATTTCTTTTTCAATTGTGACATTATCTTCATTCCACTCAGTGTACTGACGCTGAAGCTTAGCAAGATGCTCCACCATTTTTGCAGTTTCCGATTCCTGCTTCAAAATAGAATGCATTCGAATACTTTCCAAAGCATTAAAGAGGAAATGAGGATTAATCTGGCTGTGAAGAGCTAAAAGCTCAGCATTCTTTTTAGCCACAACAGCTTCCTGCTCCTTAAGCCTATTTTGATAAACAGTATTCAAAATATTACTTACGTAAATTGGTAGCATCAGGTTCACTAGGATAAGAGCAACGAACTGATACCAACGGGTTTTCATGGCTTTGAATAAAGAATCATTTCCCGCCACCACATCTACTGTAAGATACTGATTATAAACCTGAAACCCCTGAGAATAGGCTATGTTAGTATGATTAACCTTCAAATCATAATCTTTATTTATATTGCTATATCTGCTATTTGACATAAGCACTCGGGTACTATCACAGATATATGCACGATTTTCATAATTTAAATTTGAAATTGTTTCTGCAAGCTTTCCGTAATCAATTGTCACCAGCAAAATATTCTTAGAAACACTGTTGTAGTAATTCAGGCGCTGAAAATAATAAATTGTCTTTTGAATCTGACCATCGGCAGTTTTTCTTCTGCCAAAATATACGCCCTTATTTAACTCAGACTCCTCCACATAGGTGTACCAATCTGTGTTTTCCGCCTGATCTAGCTTTTGAAATTCCGAACCATTTGTAATTGTATCGTTATCTAAATAAATGAAAAAATTAAGACCTGACTGACCCTCCACCAACTTAAGCAAAGTGTCATCAAAGAAATTGTGATATGCATTATAGTATTCTAAATTAGAATCAAATTTTGTATTTAAAAATCTATCAACATAGAGGCTGCTATAAAGGGCATTGCCCAGCTTAGCAGCCTGATCTATCTGATTTGAAAAGGTGTAGTTAATGGCATTAGCCTGATTCTCCATAGTATGCTCTCTGGCAGCACGTTCTCCACGATAAGCACCAGAAATTACTATACCATCAACAACAATGATAGGGATGATAACAAACACAATATAGAATGCGATCAGCCTTCTCTTTGAAGTTGTTTTTAAAATAAATCTACCAAATAAAGAATCAAATTTTGTCATTAACATCACCCAATAATTACATTTTTTCCAGAGTAAGCCATGGGAAATCGCAGTGATTATCACTTGGCTTTCCATTTGATGAAGTGTACATTCCCACTGTACATCCAACAAATCCGCCTGCTTCCTCTGTGGTGTATGGCAATAAATCGATGTCTGCTTCAAGAAGTGTGTGCTTGCCATTTTCTACAAGATAAACGCTAGCCTTCTGTGCCTTAGCCTGAAGCTCGATTGTTACAACCTCTGCATTTACTTCTACTGAAGCAGATACTGTTTCCTCGCCTTTTACAGTCTTGCGCACCTGAAGAACTCTCTTTCCATTCTTCAAAACAATCTCAAGAGTGAGATGATTTGCATGATTCTGGAAAAGAACGATTCCACCACATTCATTTTCATTTGCAGGCTTGAAATCAACTCCTGCATTTACCTTAAATGAATAATCCTTCTGGCGCAATCCCAAAAATGATGGATAGCACATTTCTTCTGCACGCTCTGGACGAGTGTAAAGGCGAAGGAATCCTGGACGCTCTGTAAGAGAGTAAATCTCCTCGTTTCTCTTTTCGATACCAACAAGACGCTGGTCCAACTTATCTGTGTAGAAATGAAGCTGGTCGCTCCACTCATTTTCTGCTGCAAATGGATGCTCCTCGAATGGTAGCTCCACATCATCCTCTAATTTGCCGATACCTGGATTAATTACTGGCCATCCCTCTTCCCAAACAACCTTTGCAAGGAATGTCTCACGACCAATACTGCAGTGTTTTTCACATGGACGTGAAGCAAGCATTACGATGTACCAGTTTCCATTTTTGTCATCAATTAAATCGCCATGACCAGCATATATTATAGGATAATCCTTACCTAAATTTCTATGAGAAAAAATTGGGTTTCTTGGGCAGCCCTCAAACCACTTAAACAATTCCTTTGAACGAGCCACTGAAATTGCATGCTCTGGACCTGTACCACCTTCAGCATGAAGAAGATAATAATAGCCATCCTTCTTATAAAGATGTGGCCCTTCTGGCCAGATAACGTCCTTAACAGCACCCTTCCAGATTGCCATAGACTCGCCAACGAGCTTCATTGTGTTAAGGTCTAATTCCTGTACCCAAATTTCCCAGTCGCCATTATAGCGAACACCTTCTGGATTTGGACGAGTTCCAACATAGTAGCATCTGTCATCGTCATCAAAGAAAAGTGATGGGTCGATACCAGGTGCATCCTCGCCAAGATAATATGGATCAGACCAAGGACCTGCTGGATCCTTTGCAGTTACTACAAAGTTGCCCCCGTGGCTTACATTTGTAGTAATCATGTAGAATGTGCCCTTATGCTCTCTGATTGTAGGAGCAAAGATTCCTCGTGAAATCTCGCCGCTTATTGGAAGCTGGCTCTCTCTATCAAGTACATGTCCTATCTGCTCCCAATGTGCCAAATCCTTACTGTGGAAGATTGGAACGCCTGGTGCATAAACGAAGCTTGAGCAAACAATATAGAAATCATCCCCGACTCTGCATGCAGATGGGTCTGGATAAAAACCTTTAAGTATTGGGTTGTGTGCTACTGTCATTTCATTATTCTCCTTATTTAACTAATCCAAAACCTAAAATTGTAAACTTGTTACGAACGTCGTCCTTATCAACTACGACCTTAACGTGATGTTTAGCAGTTTCGTTTTCATCTATTACGATAAGTGGGTTGCAGTGGCACCAGCGGTTTACGTATGGATCAAGGTCGCGGACGAACTTGTCATCTACGTATACCTTTGCTGTGGCTGCATCAACCTCTCCTGAGTCCTTCATTACGATTACGAGAGCCTTACACTCTACATCCATCTCAAAAGGTTCGCTGCTGCCCTTAGCACCATCGTACATCCAGTTGTATGGTAGCTCTCCTGTAAGCTTTAAGTCTAAATCCATTTCTACTGACTGAAGAACATCATCCGTATATACGAATCCACCTTCTTTTACACTTACAAGGTCTGTATTGTCTTTCTTATCCACAAGAATAACATTATCAAATGTATTTCCGATAGCTGGTGCATCCTCAAGACGTGGGTCATAAGACTCATCTGCGCCCTTTTCAATTGCAAGCTCCATAATATTAATCAGGCAATCTGCCATGATTGTATGTCCAAGATTTGTAGGATGGAACATATCATAGAAGTACTGATGCTTTGTAAGGATTCTCTTATCTCTGTCGTAAAACTGAGGTGTTACTGCATCCTTAACACTAGCCATTGGCAAATCATATCTGAAGCCTACAGGAGATAATCTGTCCTGAAGGTTATAATCATCTGCAAATACTGAGAACATAAGCATTACTGCTGGCTTGCTTGGAAGTGCAAGTGCACGTCTAACAAGGCTTTCGTAGCAGTTTCCCTTAGTCTCATCACCTTCATCATTAACAGCAAATTCAACTACAAGAATATCTGGCTCAACTGTCCCATCTCTAAGAACATCTCTGTCGAAACGAATCATGCCAAGCTCTGAAGGTGTACCACCAACACCAGCCTTTACAAAGTGAACATTTTCACCATCACCCATGAGCTTCTTGAATCCCAAGAATGACTTGTAAGCGTAACACTCTGTGTTGATTGGTGTAGCTCCTGCTCCCTGTGTAATAGAACCACCGATGTAGCAGATGTTAACATCCTCGCCAGCCTTTGCCTTATTAACCACATCAACAAGACGCTTTGTATTTCCAAGATTTACAAGGGAACGGTCAATCATTTCCTTGTACTCTTTAGAAGCTGTATCTACAGGCTTTTCCTCAAGCTGAGGTGGTGCCTCAAATCCATCATTTAAGAAAAATCTTACAGAAAGAAATGCCTTCTCTTCTGGGGCATCTGTGTGAACACGAATCTGACCTGGAACATCATCATCCTCTGTCCATGCAATATCATCCATGTAAATTCGCTCTTCCTGAGAATTCGTATTTACGTTAGCAATAAGATTTGCTCCGCCCCCATACAAATCTTTCTTTCCATACATCTGGAAAACGAATTCTGCCTGCTTATCTTTGTCCTCCATCTCTACAGAAACACCTACAGAATGTACAAGCTTTTTGAATCCATCTACTGTTTCCATAAGCTTTAAAATCTTTTCGTCTGTAACATTTCCTGTGAATGTGGCACTGCTGATAAGACGGCCATCACTCTGATAAAGGAAAGAAACGCCTTTGCCCTCATCGTCTGACTGAGTGAATAATTCTTTGTCCTTGATGATATAGAAATAAGGGCGATTCTTTTCTGGGTCTGTTGGTGCTTTTGCAATTTGCATTTCCATAATTAATATTCAACCTCCATAACTTCTCCTGTTAATATCACATCAAATACATCACATTTTCTTCCTGTGAGCTCCTCGCTTCTAGCATCTGGCTGCTGTCCGCCTACAGCAACCTTAAACTCACCTGGCTCTACGATGCATCTACCTTTTTCGTCGATGATTGCAAAATCGCGGGCTGTAAGCTCGAAGCTAACTTCTTTAGATTCTCCTGCGCCAAGTGCAATCTGTCCGATTTTGCGAAGTGACCAGTTTGCAACTCTTGTAGATGCCTCCACATCCTTGATGTAAAGCTCTACTGTCTCGTGGCAATCATACTCACCAGCGTTTGTAACTGTCACCTTAACATTAAACTTATCTCCAATTGCACCCTCTGTCTTATCAATGCTTGCGTTACTATACTCAAGCTTTGAATAGCTAAGACCATAGCCAAATGGATAAAGTGGCGTTCCCTTGAAATATCTATAGGTTCTAGCTTCCATTGAGTAATCCTCAAATGGTGGTAAATCTTCATCTGATTTATAGAAAGTAAGTGGAAGCTTTCCTGATGGGCTGTCCTCACCAAAGAGCACCTCGGCGATAGCCTTTCCACCTCTTGCCCCTGGATACCAGCACTGTATTATCGCATTTACGTTATCATTTGCCCATGATAAATCCATAGCCGAACCAGCAAGTACTAATAAGACAACTGGCTTTCCAATAGCTGTAACCTTTTCAACAAGCTCCTGCTGCACGCCTGGAAGCTTAAGTCCCTTCTTATCACCACTACCGAATTCGTTTCCAGCATCGCCTTCCTCTCCTTCGATTGTAGCATCAAGTCCCATTGCAAGTACTACAACATCAGAGTGTTCTGCCACTGTAAGTGCCTCCGCAAAACCATCCTTTGCTTCGCAAAGTCCCTGAAGTCTGTCCTTCCAAAGATGAGATCCTTCAGCATGGAAAACTCTCACATCATCTCCCACATATCTCTGAATTCCCTCAAGAACTGTAATATATTCTGAAGATGTACCCTCGTAATTTCCTACAAGAGCGATTCGTGAATTAGCGTTTGGTCCAATGACAGCGACTGTCTTTATTTTATCCTTCTTAAGTGGAAGTAATCCATCATTTTTAAGAAGAACCATACTGCGCTTAGTAGCTTCATTTGCAAGTTCCTTGTGCTCCTTGCACTCAATTACTTCGTAAGGGATATCATCATATTTGCTTCCCCTTTCTGGAAGTGTTCCAAGGCGAAGTCTAAGCTCGATAAGTCTCTCAACTGCCTCTGTGATAGTCTCCTCAGTAACAAGATTTGCCTTGTAAGCGTAAATAAGCTTTTCGAATACACAACCACAGTTCAAATCGCAGCCGTTATTCACAGCAAGTGCTGCTGATTCCACCTCGCAGCCTGTTACCTTGTGATTTTCGTGGAAATCCTTGATTGCCCAGCAATCTGAAACTACATGTCCTTCAAATCCCCAATCATCACGAAGAATATCCTTTAAAAGTCTCTTGCTTCCGCAGGCTGGCTCGCCGTTTACACGGTTGTATGCGCCCATAACGGACTCCACCTTTGCATCCTTAACAAGACGCTTGAAAGCATAAAGATATGTATCATATAAATCCTGGTCGTTTACCCTTGCATCAAAGTGATGTCTGTCAGCCTCTGGTCCAGAATGAACAGCGAAGTGCTTTGCACATGCAGCTGCCTTTGGATTATCTAAATCATCACCCTGAAGTCCACGTACATAAGCCATTCCAAGCTGACCTGTAAGATATGGATCCTCGCCATAAGTCTCATGTCCACGACCCCATCTAGGATCACGGAAGATATTCACATTTGGAGCCCAGAATGTAAGACCCTTGTAGATATCTCTGTCCTCGTGCTTTGAAAACTCATTGTACTTTGCACGACCTTCTGTGGATGTGGCATCACCAATCTCTCTAACAAGCTCCTCATCAAATGTAGCGCCAAGACCGATTGCCTGTGGAAATACTGTGGCAACTCCTGCTCTTGCCACTCCGTGAAGAGCCTCATTCCACCAGCAGTACTTAGGTATTCCAAGTCTATCGATGGCTGCCGCATGATGTAGCATCTGCGAGCATTTTTCTTCTATAGTCATCTGCGATACTAATTCCTTAGCACGCTTCAGTGTCTCCTGATTCATTACTTTCTACTTCCTCCTTGTTGAGCATTTCTAGTTGTTTGTTAAATTCTTTACTTATGTAATAAAGTGTTACCGTTGTGCAGAGAAGCCAAATCAAAAGCCCCCACTGGATGTACCATGCACAAATGATATACGGTAAAAATGTCACCACAAAAATCAAAACCATTCTTGGGAAATTCAGAAGCGCCATCACCATAGACGCTTTAAATAATTCCTTCAAAGTAACCTTGTATCTAGCCTCAAATGGGAACATGCAGTATGCAACTGCCCAAACTACAAAGCTAAGCACACCAAGCATTGCCTTAAGAATAATTGGCATACTTGCAGCTCTTCCGTAGAGCACGTTGTACCAGTCAAATGCGAGAATCAAACCTACAAATAAAATTATGAGCCATGCTCCTGTGACTTGAGCAAAATTCTCCTTAAAGGATTTGAAATAGCTCTTTGTAACGCTTGGCTCCTCGCCACGCACGATTTTCATTGATGTGTAAAACTTTGCAGTGTGTGCTGCTCCTATTGTGATAATTGGAATAGAAAAAAGAAGTGTGAGTAGATTTAAGATGATAAAATCTGTCACCTTGCTAAGAAATTCCATTACTTCGCTGTCTGGACTAAATATCTGCATAACATTACTACCTCCGGATATAATCTTGGATGATAAGATTATAAATAGAAATCCCCACTATCATCTACTGACAAAGTTCAGATGTTAGTGGGGAAAAGTTTTAAATGTTAATTTCTATTGTTGATTATTCTACAGAAGTAGAGCTGCCATACTTAGCCTCAAACTTCTGTGTTCTCTCGTCCATGATAGCCTGTCCGCCTGATGCAAGGTAATCTGCGATAGCATCATCCCAAACCTTGTCGAAATCAGCTTCCTTAGCTGCAAGAGCTGTATCATAAACTACATCTCTCTTTGAACCAAGAGCCTCGCCCATACCGTTTTCTGCAACGATTTCTGGAACCTTTACGTTCTTAGCAATCTTGTTGTCTGTAGCTGCAATATCAAGTGCCTTCTGAACATCTTCTGCGTCACATGCTGGGTAGCTGTGTGCCATAGAAAGAAGTGTAAGGTTCTCATCGCCAAGCTCAAGACCGTTACATGTGATTGTGTAGTCAATGTTGTTACCAGAGTTCATGATTGGGTCGCCTGTAGCTGGGATAAGCTCGATAGCGCCATCCTCAAGAACGTTGTGTGTCACACCTTCATCACCAATCTGTAAGTACTTGATGTGCTCTGGAGCTGAAATCCAATCAAGGTAAAGAAGTGATGCAAGTGGCTCATCGTTTGTAGTTGGGAAGAAGATCTTTCTATCACCAGCTGTTGAGTCAACATACTTAAGGTGCTTGCCCTCTGAGTTCTCGAAGCAATCTACTGCTACATACTTAGCATCATCACCAACGATTCTCTTAAGGTTTGCCTGGATTGAATCATCTCCACCACGGAAAGGATAATCCCAGTTGTGCTGGAATGCACCAACATAACCAGCCTTCATCATATCATCCTCTGTAGAATCACCTGCTGTGTAAAGTGCGAAATCCTTCCAAAGAAGACCTTCGTTGTACCACTTGTTAAGAGTCTTCATAGCCTCTTTTGTGCCGTTCTGTGTAAGCTTTCTATCATCAAATCCGTTGATATAGAATTCCTTATCTGTAATCTTTGGATCCATCTCTGACTCGATGAGAAGTGCTGCTCTCCAGCCTACATCGAATGAAACTGAGAATGGAACCATCTTATCTGCATCCTTGCCAAGGAGCTCCTTAGCATTGTCGCGGAATGCGCAAATAACGTTATAAAATTCTTCTTTTGTTGTTGGCTCTTCAAGACCAAGCTTGTCTAACCAGTCTTTTCTAATAAATGTATTGATACGTCTGTTGTTAGCACGCTTTCCTTCGATTGCCCAAAGTGTACCCTTCTCATCATCTAAATCCCAGTAGATGTTTGTGTCGCCAAGCCAATTCTGAAGGTTTGTAAGCTCGCTACCATACTGATCCATAAGTGGCTTTAAGTCTGTAACGCCGCCCATGTTAGCGTATGTCTGAATTGTTGGATATGAATATGTAAGGCAGATATCTGGTGCTCCGCCTGAAGCAAGAAGGTTGTTGATTTCCTCTGTCTCTGTCCAACGTGGAACTGATACGAACTCAACCTCTACGTTGTGATCCTCAAGCATTCCCTTCTTGATGTACTCTGTGTACATGTTGTCTGTTGGGTCTGTTCCGCCATCGTTTCCTCTGTCGTAAACCTCAACTGTGATGTGCTTTGTCTCTGGGAATTTTCCATCAACAAGCTCTGAAGCAGCGCCACTCTCGATTGTGTCTGAGCCAGTACTCTTGGCATCAGAAGCGCTGTCACTTGAACCGCATGCAACCATTCCAAGTCCCATTGTGCATGCAAGTACTAATGCTACAATTCTTCTTTTCATCTTATTCCTCCCAATTTTGTTTTTAATTTATTTTTATTCCCTTAATAAGGGGTTAAACTGCAGTCAAGGAAACTGCAGTTTAATCTGCTTTCAGCAGACAGCAATTTTAAATGAATTACATTCATTCAAAATTACTGCCATTTACGAAATGAGTTTTTTTAATAAAAACTCATTTCTACTCCTTAACCGCTCCAAGTGTTACACCGTGGATGAAGTATTTCTGTAAGAATGGGTAGATACAAAGGATTGGAATCGTTGAGAACATTACGATTGCAGCCTTAAGTGATTCAGAAAGACCTGGTGTTGAGAAGCCTTCCTGTGTAGCTACCTCTACAGAATTCATGTTGTTCAAAATGTTGTAAAGCAATAACTGAAGTGGATAGAAATCCTTGTTCTTCATGTACATCAATGCATCTGAGTATCCATTCCATCTTCCTACTGCGTAGAACAAAGCAAGTGTTGCAAGTACTGGCTTTGAAAGTGGAAGGTAAATGCTCCACAAAATTCTAAAGAAGGATGCTCCATCAATCTCAGCTGATTCTCTAAGGGAATCAGGTATTCCATAGAAGAAGCTTCGCATGATAATCATGTTGTAAACGCTTAAGCATCCTGGAACAATAAGTACAAGTGGATTATCCAAAAGGTTCAATTCCTTCATAAGTAAGTAGTTTGGAATTGTTCCTGCATTAAAGAACATTGTTATCGTAATTACGATATTGAAAAATGAACGTCCCTTAAGCTTGTTGAAAATAAGTGGATAAGCACAAAGCACTGTCATTGTCAGTGAAAGGAAGGTACAAATCACTGTAAGAATAACTGTCCAAACAAATGACTTGATGTACTTTGGATCTCCCAAAACTGTTGTGTACGCATCTATGTTTAATCCCTTTGGAAGAAGATAAACCTCTCTCTTTACAAGGAAATCTGATGCTGAAAGTGAACGAGCTAAAAGATTTATCATTGGGATGATACAAATCAAGCTTATGATTACGCAGATTGTAATGAATACAATGTCTCCGGCTTTTGTGCTGTCAGATTTAACCATGCGGCTTGTCTCTGTCTCATCATCCTTATCTCTTCTCTTAGAACGTGCAAAGCCTTTTGTATTTATTTTTCCGGTAATTGTTAATTCTTTTGCCATACTTTACACCTCCTACCAAATACCGCGCTCACCGAGCTTACGTGACAACCAGTTTGCGAACAGAAGGAAGATAACTCCTACTACAGACTGGAACAAACCAACGGCAGTTGTAAGAGAGAACTGAAGTCCCTTAATACCATTCTTGTATACGAAGGTTGAAATAACCTCTGCGTTTTGCATAACCAGATTGTTCTGTAAAGCAAATGGTCTATCAAATGCTGAACCTAAAATATTACCAAGTGCCATAATCAAAAGGACTACGATTGTACTCTTGATGCCTGGCAATGTGATGTGCCACATCTTGCGGAAGCGTCCTGCTCCATCTACTGATGCTGCCTCATATAACTCTGGTGAAATACCAGCGATTGCAGCTAGATAAATGATTGAGTTCCAACCGAAGCTCTGCCATATTCCAAGGAAGATATATGTGCCAACCCATTTTCCTGGATCGTTGAGGAATGGAACTGCCTCTCCACCAAATTTTGTGATGAACATGTTTACAAGACCGTTGCTTGGTGCAAAAAGCTGAATTGCCAAACCGTAAATAATAACCCATGAAAGGAAGTGTGGCATGTAAGCAATTGTCTGTACTGTCTTCTTGAACCACTTGATATTCAACTCGTTTAAGATAAGTGCAAAAATAATTGGAATAGGGAATCCGATTACCAAATCAAGTAAATTCAGGCCTACTGTATTTCTCAAGGCATTTAAGAAATCTCTGTTGTGAAAGGCCTGTATAAAGAACTGGAAGCCATGATTATCTGCCCATGGCATCTCGCTTACCTTTTGCACAATACTGTACTTCTTAAAAGCAATTAATACATACTTCATTGGAACATACTTGAAAACCAAAAGATAAATCATTGGCAAAAATAACAAAACATAAAGCTGCCAATATCTCTTTAAATAGGCTTTCCAGTTAGTCTTCTCAGCTACCGCTATTGCTGAGTTTTTCGCTGCAACAACTTTCATTACTATCCTCCAACCTCTAATAAATATAAACTAGTATACAAGTAT
>JAFYYE010000016.1 GCA_017557715.1 Pseudobutyrivibrio sp. | reverse complement strand
GGACCCAGAGCTTGCAGCTGATGCTGTAGCGCATTTATCTGCATTCCTTCGCTCCTATATAGATGCTTATGATTTGGACGTATGTATTCCGATTGATGAGGAAATAGAGATTATCAATCACTATCTGTACATGCAAAAGCTTAGATATGGGGACAAATTGAATGTAGATTTCAAGGTGGAAAAAGAAGGCTTTAGTGTGCCACCACTTTCAATTGAATGCCTTGTTGAAAACGCTGTTAGACATGGAGTGGTTAAGAAAGAAGAGGGCGGAAACGTTTCAATCCATGTTTATGACACCGAAGACGAATACATAGTTGAAGTAGAAGATAATGGCGTTGGATTTGACTCAAATGAAATTCAGACCACAAAACAGAATCATGTTGGAATTAGAAATACTGACAGCAGATTGAGATATATGCTTAAAGGTCGACTTGAGGTGATTTCTCAGGTTGGAGAAGGCTGTAGGGCGATAGTTCACATTCCAAAGAGGAAATAGAATGAATTTTTTGATTGTAGATGATGAAAGAATAATTCTAGAAGGTATGGAAGACAGTCTTAGGGAAGTTGTGGGCAAAAATGATTCCATTTACACTGCAAATAATCCAATTGATGCTATCGAAGAGCTGAAAAAGCACAAGATGGATGTGGTGTTTTCCGATGTTGATATGCCTGGTATGAATGGGCTCAAGCTGGCAGAAAGTGTTGAGGAGATAAGCCCTGACACGGATATTATTTTCTGTACCGGCTATGCACATTACAGTTTAGATGCATGGAAAACAACTGCCAAGGCGTTTATTTTAAAGCCTGTTTCCAAGGATGATTTGAAGCTGGCTCTGGATAAAATTCTGGCAAATAGAAAGGCAAAGGGTGCTGGCGGCGCGGGTGCGAAAGGAAAGAAGAGTCGTCCTGTGGAAGCCAGATGTTTTGGTAATTTTGAAATCTTTAAGGACGGAAAGCCTATTCATTTTGCAAGAAAGAAATCTAAGGAAATGGTGGCATATCTAATTGATAGAAAGGGCGCCATGATTTCTACTGGAGAGCTTAGAAGCGCACTTTGGGAGGAAGAAGAGGACAGCGAAGAAAAGAAGGGCTATATTCGAGTATTAGCCAACGATATTAGAAAGAGTATGGAAGACATAGGTGTATCTGATTTCCTAAGAAATGATATGGATTGTTATAGCGTGGATACATCTGTAATAGATTGCGATTATCTTAAGTTTTTAGAAGGAAATGAGAAGGCAAGAAATTCATTTGCCGATGAATATATGATGCAGTATCCATGGGCAGAGGTAACGCTTTCCACTCTACTTGAAATGGCATGATGTAACGAGTTTGTAACACCCTATAGGCTATCATACGTGTAACATGGAGTTAGTCTATAGGGATTTATTATGGCAAAAAACAAGTTAACCAAGGGAAAAACCTATATTTCCTTTGAGAAAGATGAAAAGAAGTCCATAATTATCGCTTTGGTTGTTAGTGCTGTAGTAGTGCTTTCTACAGTACTAGCTTTTATTGCTATAAAGAAGAACGGTGGCATAGTGTCTACCACTGTTTCTGAAGAGGTCGTAGATTCATATATAGTTTCGGACCAAATGACTGAGGATGGAAGCTTTATTGTAAAGAATCAGGAAGAATTGGATTTGAAGCTTACAGAATCTACAGAGCCGGGCAGTGAGGTAGGCTCTATTACCATCCAAACAGATGAAGAACAATCCTTAGAAATACCAGAGGGCGATTATAGTAATGTAGCTCTGAATGTGGATGCACCATATACAGAGGTATTTAATCACGCCAATTTTAATACGATTAATATTTCCCAGATTTCTTCAAACACCTGGACTGAGTATGCAAGTGGAAACAATATTGTGCTTCAGGCAAGCTCTGCTCATGTAATCATAGATTCTACTGCCAGTGTTTCAAGCATTGCAAACATTGCATATGGTTCGACACTTGCTATTGAAATCTATGGTTCTGTGGATGACTTGTCATTGGAGGCCGAAGATTCCATTTCATCGATAAGTGTTTCAGGAAAGCTGGGCGCTCTAAATATATATAGCAAAACAAATCTCGCACTTTCAGGTAGTTCGGAAAGTGCTATTCCGTTTGTAATTCAGTCTTCAGCTGAAGGCTCTGTTGTAAAGACCAGTGTGCCGGTTTCCCTTAGCACTGGCGCTACACTTGAGCTTTATCTCCAAGAAGGAGCAGAAGCTTCTGAGATTAGTGTGACTAATAAGGATGTTGTAACAAACATCTATAACAATACAGAAAATGAAATAGTGGTCAGCGGACCGGATCAGAAGGATGTAAGTATTTCTACAGGTGAGGTTGGAACTCTTGGCGAGGCGAAGGCACCAGAGACTAGTTCGGAAGGAAGTAGCTCTTCATCATCAGGTAGTGCAACAGGCTCATCAAGCAGTTCGGGTTCAAGTAGCTCATCAAGTGGTTCGAGAAATTCAAGTAGCTCTAGTAGTTCAAGTAGTTCTAGTAGCGCTAGCAGTTCGGGAAGCTCTGGTAGTGGAACGACAACAACACAAGTGGCGGAGGCAACTCCAACCCCTACACCAACACCAACGGCTACACCAACCCCAACGGCTACACCTACACCTAAAGCTACGCCAACTCCTACGCCAAAGCCAACAGCTACACCGACACCAACGCCAACACCAACGCCTACGCCAACACCTACTCCGACTCCAGAGTCAGAGTTGAGCAAGAAAATCGATGAGTTAAAGGAGCAGCTGACTGGAATTACGAAGGATAATGAGGAGCTTCAAGAAAAGGTAACTGAGCTTGAGTCAGCCCAGGCTGAAATGCAGGAAAGAATAGATGAAGCTCAGGCTATCATAGATTCACCATTGCCTTACACTATTTATGCTGACCAGGCATCCCTGGGTGGAACAGTAGGTTATAGGCAGAGTAATGATTATATTAATGAATACAGAATAAAAGCCTTAGATTCGCTCAATAGAAATGAAGAGTATATATATCTGGTTTACGATACAGATGGAGTAATAGATGATAATGACGG
>JAFYYE010000147.1 GCA_017557715.1 Pseudobutyrivibrio sp. | reverse complement strand
GAGCTGGCGGCGGACTTGATCAGGTTACATGGATGGATGTGCGAATTAATGATGAGGTTATCACTCCACGCCACGGCAAGCCAGTTGAGATTAATGCTCTTTGGTACAATGCGCTTATGACCATGGAAGAGATTTCACGCGGTATTGCACGTCGTACTCACAACAAGCCAGAAAACTATCTTGCCTACGCAGGCGGCTGCAGTCAGCTTGCCATGTGGGTAAAGGAAGCCTTCAACGAAGAGTTTTGGTATGAAGAGGGCGGATATCTTTATGATGTAGTTGGTGATGATTTCAAGGATGCATCACTTCGACCAAATCAGATTTTTGCAGTGAGCCTTCCATTTACAATGCTGGACCCTGAAAAGGAAAAGTCAGTGGTGCGGGTGGTAAAGGATAGATTATATGTAGGCGTGGGTCTTCGCTCACTTGATGTGGACGACCCACAGTATATAGGTGTTTATCAGGGCGCCCTTGAAAAGCGCGACCATGCATATCATCAGGGTACAGCCTGGGGATTTCTGCTTGGCGCTTTCATCGAAAGCTACTTAAAGGTGGGCGGAGGCTCGCCTCAATCAATTGAGGAAGCCAAGGCTTTCTTCGAGCCAGTAGAGCAGCACCTTGTTCAAAACTGCATCGGCTCCATCTCGGAAATCTTTGACGGCAACGAGCCACATCCTGGCCGCGGCTGCTACGCCCAAGCCTGGTCTGTCGGCGAAGTCCTCAGGGCTTACGCACTGCTGAAGGCTGAGTAAAAGAATATTGACAAAGCCAAGGACACAGAGATTAAAATATTTAAATAAAAGTAAAGAGGACGCCGGCGGGGCGTCCTCTTCAAAAAGGGAGAATAATGTTATGAAAAAAATGGTTCATCGCTTCTGTCTTGCGATGTAATTATGATACAAAGTTATTATGATAGAACAATGTTTAATATGTGAATAAAATTGTAAAAGAAAAAGATAATTTGTGAATTGCTTACCACTGTTTCAGACACTGTTTAGTGGATTAATTTTTATAATTTTTTACACTCATTTTTATAATTTTTCCACGAAAAAAGGACCCAAACGGTAGGCCCTTTTCATATCGTAAAACCCAAATACATTTATAACTCATATGCGCATATCAATCATGGTTCCAGAAGTAGGATAAACCAGACTTTCCAAAGATGGGGCACTCATATCGATGCCCTCTGTGAAAAGCTGCGCTTGTCCTTCCATGACATCTAATGTCTTGCCAAGCATAGCCGTCCCCACAGCTGTAAGTAACTTGTTTTGACTTAAATTCATAGAAAGCTCTGAAATATCCATGGCTAGCGCCTCCCCTAAAAAAGACTAAGCTTTTTTACTCATATAAAATTCTACCATTGTTTGTTCACAAATTGGTGCCAAATTGTGTTCTAATTGTGAACAAACTGTGAATTATGGATAATTTAACTATATCAATTGCAAAAATCATTCTTTGAGATAGAGTGAGTTAAAAATTAGTCAAAATAATCCTAGAAAAACTATGGAATAGTCACATATTTTTCACCTATGTTTCTTATTTTACATATTTAAAAATAAGTCTAAAATAACTATAATTATTTATATATGTGATTTGATGGAGATACTATGTCCTTATTAAACTTGAACTTGAGCGACCCATTAATGAAGGCGCTGAAGGCAGTTAATTCAATAGCAGGTAAATCCCTTACAGAGGATGATTTGAGAAAACAGCGTTCTGCCATGGAGCTGGCGGGTAGGCTGGCTGCACCCACAGGTGGGGTTAGTCTGGAGCAGTTTCAGGTAGGGGATGTTCCTTGTGAATGGGTAAAGCCTGACTTAGCCCACAATCCACAATATGTGATTTTATATGCCCATGGTGGCGGATATACCTGCGGCGGCTTGGCTTATGCCAGAATATTGGCAGCAAAGCTGGCGGTATCCACAGGTTTTTCTGCTGTATCTTTCGAATACAGACTGGCGCCAGAAAATAAATTTCCGGCAGCCTTGGATGATGGGCAGAAGGTCTATAATTATTTAATAGAAAAGGGATATACATCAGATAAGATTATACTGGCGGGGGATTCAGCCGGAGGTAACTTGATGTTATGTCTGACACAGAGGCTTTTAATTGAGGGGAATGAGCCACCGCGCATGCTTCTATTATTTAGTCCATGGACTGATATGACTGCAAAATCAAAATCATATCAACAGTATGATGGCAAGGATCCGATTCTAACAAAGAATTATGTGGAATCAGTAAGAGATGCAGTTATTGGAACTGATGCGGAAGCTTCAGACCCAATCTATTCACCGTTATTTGGCGATTTTCAGCATTTTCCACCTACACTTGTCCAGGTAGGAAAGACTGAAATCCTTTATGAGGACAGCGCGTCTCTTGTGAAGAAAATTCATAAGGCTGGTGGAAAAGCGAAGCTGGATGTGGAAAATGATGGTTGGCATGTGTATCAACAAATGCCACTACCCGTGGCAAGCAGAGCGATGAAGCGCCTTGCTGACTATGTTTCAGAGGAAATATACAATATAAATAATTAATATAGGGGCTGGTAAGTTACTGTAACCAGCGGAATGGAAATATATGAGTAGAGAAAACTGGTACAAAGTAGATAATGTTGCAAAGGTATTTCTGGCAACAGCTGCGAAGCGTGATACGAGAACCCTAAGGGTTAGCTGTACCCTCTGGGAGGACATAGACCCAGATTTGCTTCAGCAGGCTGTGGAGTCGGCTATCCAAATTCGCCCACAGTTTCAGGTGCGAATCCGCCGAGGAATATTCTGGCACTACATGGAAGATACAGATCTTCAGCCGATAGTGGAGAAGGAGCATGGCAGAGTTTGTCCATCCCTTTATCACCCAGGCAGAATGATGCTTCATTATAAAGTAAGTTACTATCACAATAGAATTAATCTTGATTTGTT
>JAFYYE010000146.1 GCA_017557715.1 Pseudobutyrivibrio sp. | reverse complement strand
AGAAACGCCAAGCTCGATTGCCTTCTTAATCATATCAGCTGGGATACCTGTACCACCGTGAAGAACGAGTGGCATAGCACCTGTCTTCTGCTGGATAGCATCAAGTGTCTCGAATGAAAGACCAGCCCAGTTCTCTGGGTACTTTCCGTGGATGTTACCGATACCAGCAGCAAGCATATCAACGCCAAGATCAGCGATTGTCTTGCACTCTTCTGGATCAGCACACTCGCCCATACCTACAACGCCGTCTTCCTCACCACCGATTGAACCAACTTCGCACTCGATTGAAAGACCAAGCTCGTGAGCTACGTGTACAAGCTCTGTAGACTTAGCAAGGTTCTCCTCGAATGGATAGTGTGAACCATCGAACATGATTGAAGTGAAGCCAGCCTTAATGCACTTGTAGCATCCTTCGTATGTACCGTGATCAAGGTGAAGTGCTACAGGAACTGTGATTCCGAGCTCCTCGTCCATAGCCTTAACCATAGCTGCAACAGTCTTGAAACCTGTCATGTACTTACCAGCACCCTCAGATACACCAAGGATTACAGGTGAGTTAAGCTCCTGAGCTGTAAGAAGAATGGCCTTTGTCCACTCAAGGTTGTTAATGTTGAACTGACCAACTGCATAGTGGCCTGCTTTTGCCTTATCAAGCATTTCTTTTGCAGAAACTAACATAATATTATTCCTCCGTATTTTCGTATTAGGCTTTTAAACCCTATCTAAACGAAATTTTAGCATAAGCTAAATTTCTATTCAATAGCAATTTCCAAGGCATGACTCTCGTCCTTAATAACAACAACGTCATGCTTTCCTCCAAACTCACCATCGAGAGTCCATGGAACTACATCGCTGCCCATAAACTTAATCTCTTTTGTCTGGAAGGCGTACACCATATCTGAATCAGGTATTATACCTGTCATGAATCCAAGGATTTCATTGAGCTCAATAGGATTACGAGGCATTTTAATAAGTGTCACCTCAAATACTCCATCGTTTAATCCAATGTCTCCACGGATAATTCCCTGGAAACCACCTACAGATTTGGAATTGGTAATCATACCGAATATGAACTCTTCATATATCACATTACCATCGTATTCTACCTGCATTCTGAAGGATGGAATATCCCTGAGCTGCTTAGCTCCTTCTATAATATATGCTGCGTGTCCTAGAATATTTTTCATGTCCTGTGGTGTAGCATAAGAAACTTCCGTGAAAATACCAAATGCAGCCACATAAACAAATGAATCTGAATTAAAACGCCCAATATCGCATGGAAGCAGATTATCAGAAACACTCATACGTGCTGCATTTAACATGTTCTTATCTATACCTAGAGAATTTCCGAAATCATTTGTTGAGCCTGCTGGAATATATCCAATTGGCTTTCTCTTTGATGGCTCCAGCTGCATCATACCTGTGACAACTTCATCTAAGGTACCATCTCCGCCAGAGCAAACAATTCTATCGAA
This sequence comes from Pseudobutyrivibrio sp., assembly GCA_017557715.1. Lineage (GTDB taxonomy): Bacteria > Bacillota > Clostridia > Lachnospirales > Lachnospiraceae > Pseudobutyrivibrio. Next base: position 3,966 of record JAFYYE010000146.1, on the reverse strand, counting down.
ATTCTCTGCCTGTTCAATTGTTTGAGTTGTGGCATCGCCACCAGCCTGAGTAATATGAACACTCACCTGATAGCCAGCCTTAATCATAATATCTAGGATGTCAGCCAGATGTTCTTTTATTTGTCCCTTGCCTGAGCGAGGGTTGACGATAAATAATAATCTTTTTGACATAAGTCCCTCTATATATTTATTTTGTAAGGAAATCCGAAAGCTCAGCTACTGCTTTTTCTTCGTCATCACCAGCTGCATCTATAACAACACGTGAACCTGAAGCTAATACCAAACTCATCATTCCCATAATGCTCTTTGCATTTACCTTTTTCTCATCCATCTCAAAATATATAGAGCTGGAAAATCTGTTTGCCAACTGTACTAAATGTGCTATAGGTGTAGCTTCCATTGAATTTGACATCTGAATAGTAACTTCTTTTTGCATGACGTCCTCCTGAATTTCTAATAAAACCTAACGCTGACTGTTTATAATTCTTTAGCTATTGAAGCCAGCTTTTTAAACCTGTGGTTAACTCCCGATTTACCAATCGGTGGATCCAGCAACTGCCCTAAGTCAGCCAATGGCGTGTCTGGATACGCTAAACGAATGTTGGCAATTTCCTGCAGCTGAACTGGAAGATTTTCCAAACCAATCTTCTCATCGATGAGCTTAATCTCCTCGATCTGACGGACCGCTGCATTAACTGTCTTGCCTATATTAGCGGTTTCACAGTTAACCTTTCGGTTGATAGAGCCACGCACTTCTTTAACGACTCTGATATTCTCCAAATCCATAACAGAATGGGCAGCCTCCATAACACGAAGTATTTCGACAATCTGTGCCCCTTCCTTAAGATATACTACAAACTTTCCTGTACGCTCAACAATTTTTGCATCTACCTCAAAAACCTTCATGGCTTTCTGAAGCAGCTTGGCCTGTGCCATAGTGTCACATACTATTTCGAAGTGATATCCTTTATTAGGATCTGATATAGAACCTGCCGCTAAAAATGCCCCTCGAATAAATGCTCTCTTGCAACAAGTCTGCTGAATAATTATTTCATCCATCAGCTTGCCATCCTTAGAAAGCTTAAGCATTTTTTTAGTCTCTAAAAAAGCATCGTCAGAAATAACGATGGCATCTTTTCCTATATTACATTCATTATTTAATAAAGTAAAGACTTTTCTATTTAAATGGTCTTCAGAAATTTTTCTAAAAGACTCCATTCCTTGAAGTATAAATATCCCTGCCAGCTCCGCTGCAGCGCAGTGTCTAGTCTTGGGAATTACCTGAAAAAGCTCTTCTTTTACATTCTTTGAAAACGACAATTATTTTCCCCTCAAAGCATCTTTTCCTATATCACGATGCTCAATTTTAAGTCCGTAAGACTCATCTCCATTTAATGCCTCGAATATTTCATCTGCAAGACAAACCGAACGGTGCTTGCCACCAGTACAACCAACTGCGATTACCAATTGATTCTTTCCTTCATTTATATAGTTAGGAATCAAAAATTTGATAAGGTCTGTCGTCTTCTCAAGGAAGATTTTTGCCTCATCATATTTAAGAACAAAATCCTTTATTGGCTGGTCGTTACCTGTAAATGGACGAAGCTCTGTATCGTAGTATGGATTAGGAAGGAATCTCACATCAAATACTAAGTCTGCATCTTCTGGAATTCCATATTTGAATCCGAATGAAATAATTGTAACGAAAAGACTCTTGTATTCTGCGTCTTCCACAAATATTTTTTCAAGCTCTGCCTTTAATTCTCTTGTGAGAAGGTGTGTTGTATCGATAACATAATCAGCCTCTTCTCGAAGAAATCCGATTGACTGTCTTTCCTCTTTTATACCAGCTGCAATTCTTTCTCGTCCAGAAAGTGGATGGTTTCGTCTGGTCTCCTTATATCTTTTTATAAGGACATCATCCTCAGCATCGAGAAAAAGTATATTAAATGGCTTCTGATCGTTGTCTAATTCTTGAAGTATATCCGGCAAAAGTTTCATGGCCTTGCCATTACGCACATCAATTCCAACTACAATTTTCTGTTCTAAGGAGTCGCTGTCAGCCAATTCCACTACACTCTTAAGTAATTGTACAGGCAAATTATCCACGCAATAGTATCCCATATCCTCTAACATTTTAAATGCTGTACTTCTACCTGCACCGGACATACCGGTAAGAATTAGTAGCTTCAATTGACGTTCCTCCCAATAATTCGAACTTCTGGAGTAAGGTGTACCCCAAATTTTTCATAAACAATCTGATCAACATTCTTCATAAGTGTTAATACATCGCTTGCTGTTGCATCAGATTTGTTAACAACAAAGCCGCAGTGCTTTTCTGAAACCTGCGCGCCTCCTACAGTATAGCCTCTCAAGCCGCTATCATCAATAAGTTTTCCAGCAAAATATCCTTCTGGTCTCTTAAAAGTTGAGCCTGCGCTTGGGAAATTAAGTGGCTGCTTCTCAATTCGCTTCTGGCGAATATCATCTATTGTAGCCTTTATTTCATCCTTGTTGCCCTTTGCTAGCTGAAGTGTGGCGCCAATAACAATTCCAGAACTGTTCATAAGTGCTGAATGTCTGTATGATAAATCAAGCTTATCCACTGGCACTGTTTCAATCTGACCATCTTCACGAAGAATTTGAACAGTGGTAATAACATCCTTCATCTCTCCTCCGTAGGCGCCTGCATTCATGTAAACTGCACCACCGATAGAGCCTGGAATGCCAGATGCAAACTCAAGGCCGGTAAGTCCTGCGTCTGCTGCACGGTTGGCAACAGATGAAAGCATTGCACCTGCCTCGACAGTTATTTCTGCAGTGTCTTGGTTGATGGAAATCTCCGCAGCACTTTTTCCAAAAGAAATAACCACACCTTCAATTCCGTCATCAGAAACCAATAAATTACTACCATTTCCAATTACAATGTATGGAACTGAGGACTCCTTTAAAAAGGTAATAAGAGGAACCATCTGAGAAATAGATGGCTCCACATAAATGTCAGCAGGACCGCCAATCCTGAAGGTAGTATGCTTCTTCATTGGTTCATCAAGAAGAAACTCTACCTCAGGAAAACGCTCTTGCAACTCATTATAAAAATCTTTTTTAGAAAAACTATTATGCATACTTAATAAATGCCTCGTATCCTAATAAAGCTTCGTATAAATCAACCTTTGAGATAATCTCACATGGAGCATGCATTGAAAGCACTGCAACGCCAGAATCGATTACCTGCATGTTGTAATTGCCCATGATATAAGCGATTGTTCCGCCGCCACCCTGGTCAACCTTTCCAAGTTCTGCTGTCTGCCAGCATACGCTATCCTTATCCATGATAGCGCGAACTTCTCCAACATATTCAGCGCTAGCATCATTTGAGCCGCTCTTTCCTCTTGCACCTGTGTACTTGTTGAATACAAGACCACGTCCAAGATAAGCTGAATTGTTCTTTTCAAATGCTGATGCATAGTTTGGATCAAATGCAGCTGAAACATCTGATGAAAGAACCTTGCAGTTTGTAAGTGCTCTTCTAAGCTTAAGCTCTGAGTAATCACCCATAAGGTTGAAAAGCTCAGCAACTGTGTTCTCGAAGAATTTTGACTGCATACCAGTAGCACCTACAGAACCGATTTCTTCCTTATCAACAAGAAGAGCGCAAGCAGTCTTTGAAAGCTTCTTTGTAGTATTGAGAAGTGCCATGAATGATGGGTAAGCACATACTCTGTCGTCGTGACCATAGCCTAAAATCATAGAACGGTCAAAGCCGAAATCTCTAGCCTCTCCAGCTGGAACAACTTCGATTTCTGCTGAAATGAAATCTTCCTCTTCGATATCATACTTATCCTTGAGAAGCTTAAGAATGTTTTTCTTAACTGATTCCTTTTCCTTCTCACCCTTCTTGTCGAAGCCTGGGATGCTGCCTACGATAAGGTTAAGGTCTTCACCTTCAACAACCTTAGCACCCTT
>JAFYYE010000015.1 GCA_017557715.1 Pseudobutyrivibrio sp. | reverse complement strand
TTCCTCTTTTTCAAGTGCATCTAATAGTTCCCTTGAACCTTTTCTCAAATTCTGGACAAGCATCATAGATAGCTTTCTATATTCCTTACACTCACAACTCTTTCCAAGTTCTTCAAGAGCTCGAATTTCCCCTTGCCCATCTACCATTTTTCTATAGGTCCTTAATATTTCATCATAGCCAGCCCTTTCAGCTGCTCCATTTTTTACATCAGCGATATACTTTCCTACAATTCTTTCTAATGATTTCCTGAAACTCATTCCAGCACCCATAAGAATAGATAGCTGACTGACTATCATAGGATAATCTTTTTCCATTGCCTCCATATATTCTTTCTTTGCCTTTTTCTCATCCTGCTTCTTTCCCAACAAAAGACTAGCTACTGCTAAAAATCCTAAAAGAATTATCTGAAGCCCTCGATAATTCATCCTTTTTTTCCAGGACAAATTTATTCCCTCTACTTTACTAGGCAATTTAAAAACCCTTTTTTCACGAGTACGCTCATCTTCATCTTGTACCCTCCGATTAATTGCTTCTATTTGCCCATCAAAAGTTTCCAAACTCTTCTGTTTTACAACTACAGAAAAACTATATATTCTTTCAGCCTCCTCGTAATAAAGAGTTCCTATAATATTGACTACCTGACCTTCCTTAGGGATATTTTCAACTTTTATTTTTCCTTCGCTTGAAATAATCCCATAAGGTGACACCTTCCAACTTGCGCCAATTAAACCATCAACATATTCAGACTTAAGGACCAGATTGTAAGTCACATTATTTGCAGATTCATTTTTTCCTAAATAAGTGTCATCTATTTCTTTAATTGCTTTGTCAAAATTTCTTTCAATTTCCTTTTCTGAAAGTTTTCTATCCGATACCTGAACTTCTATTTCTTCTCTTTGGTCTAAAAATTCTAAAATCAAATTTTCTGAATTATCCCCTGAGCCTGCTTTATTTCTTTCGATTTCACCCTGAAATTTCAAATTCGTATTTACGAAATCATAGATAAGTATTCCAACTCCAAGTATTATTGTTACTACTAGTATTTCTATTATTTGTTTTTTTGTTAAATCATGACATTTTTGCAAGACTACCCTCCTTCCCATTTTTTAGACCTTAATATCTATTATTTTTCTTCCAAGCATTATTAATAATCCATAAACAACCAAACAAACTGTCATCAAACAGATGCCTATGGCGTTTCCATATAAAGGTGATATAAAATCTGGTGATGTTAGTGAAATATACGCAAGTATCATAATTGGCATTACACACATCACTTTTAACTCTAAACGCTTTTCAGTGGTTATAGTTTCAATTTCCTGTTTTACAGATATATTATCTTCTATCTTTATGGCTGTTTCCCTAATATGACGACCATAGTCACCACCACATCTTTTTGCAAAAGATATTATCTCTGATAGACTTACTGCTTCTTCTAGATCTATGGCTCTAGAAAATTCACCAAATGCTTTTTCTATCTGCATATTCATTGAAATTTTTTGATTCATCACATGAACATATTCCAATAGAACTGAGTCCTTCGGATACAATTTTCTCAACTCATCTTCAGACTGTTTTACAGCCCTTTCCAAGGAATACCCCGTCTGGAGACCAGCAACAATTAGCATCATATATTCCTTAAATTCCGTAGCTGTCCTAAACTTTATTCTGTTCTCCCTATTCTCTTTATCAATTCTTAACCAAAACGGTATTATCACTGTTGCAGACATGATTCCCCAGAGTGATCTGTAAAATAAAAGGGCAACTACAACACTTATCCCTATAGCTTGAAATATTGGAATCAGATTTTGCCACTGGCTTTTAATTTCTCTGTATGAATTAAATCTCCTACTTTTTCCCATTGACCTATAATCCTTCCATTTTCCTCGCATATTTCTTTAAAGCAATACAATTGATTTAGTTTTATTTCTCCATCAACTACGCCATCTACCTCGGATATCTCTATTAGCTTTCTACTTTTATCTCTCAACCTTCCAAGCTGAACGATAATATCTATGCCTGATGCTATCTGCTGTCTTATAGCAGGGAGTGGTATTTCCGCTCCCATAAGAACCATTGTTTCAAGCCTCGATAACATATCCTTGCAAGAATTACTATGACCTGTAGACAGACTACCATCGTGTCCTGTATTAAAGGCCTGCAGCATCTCCAATGCTTCTGCACCTCGACATTCTCCTACTATAATTCTGTCTGGCCTCATTCTAAGGCTAGACTTCAATAAATCTCTTATGGTTATTTCATTTTTACCTTCAAGATTTGCACTTCTAGCCTCCATACGGACAAGGTTATCCACATTCTTCAACTGCAATTCTGCTGCATCTTCAATTGTTATTACACGCTGGTCCTTAGGAATAAATTCTCCAAGCGCATTGAGGAACGAAGTTTTTCCACTACCTGTTCCTCCTGAAACAAATATGTTATACCCACTTTCTACAAGCCTTTGTAGAAACTTGATTTGCTCATTATCTATTGCTCCAAAGCTTTTTAACCTATCCATCGTCATTTGTTCCTTCGGAAACTTTCTAATAGATAGAATGCTATAATCCACAGCCGCTGGCTTAAGAACAATATTTACACGGCTTCCATCTTCTAGTCTTGTGTCCACAATAGGATTGGACTCATTTACAATCTTGTTAGTGTTTGCCACAATACTTTGGATTACATCATTCAGTTTTTCCTCTGATGAAAAGCGCTCATTTGAGTGAATAACTTTCCCAGCTTTTTCTATAAAAATATTATCTGGACCATTTATAATTATTTCTGTTATTTCTTCATCAGCTAATAAATCTTCCAGTACGTCCAGCTTTCGAAGTGAATTAAAGACATGATTTTCTATTTGCTGCCGCTGGCTAAGTGAAACTGGAACTAGCTTTGATTTTGCTATGATTTTTTCTTTTATAAGCTGTAATATATCTTCATCCGAAACGTCATAGGATAAATCTATTTCATTCATTATCTCTAGACGTATTTGCTCTTCTAACTTTTCCATAACTTCTTTACAAATGCTCCCAAATTACCTTGTAATAATTCTTCTAATTGATAGGTACCATCAGCAAGATTTCCTGCTGACATTGGAAGTAGGATATCTTCAATAGAAACATTAGCTTCTATCCTTTCTAAATAATCCAAGAAATTCTCCTGACCTTTTCTAAAATAATCACCAGGTTTACCTAAGACATATAATCTATCTAGTCTTTTAATAAATCTTGTAAATCCATTAATTGCTCGACCAAAGAGAATTACTACGACATCATAATCAGTCTTCACAAGCATATCGAAGAATCTACTCCATGTATCTTCATCGATTTCACTGATTTCATTTGGATTTTGAAAAGGCTCCACATAGTCGACACCC
>JAFYYE010000145.1 GCA_017557715.1 Pseudobutyrivibrio sp. | reverse complement strand
GTAGAGGGGATGCAGGGATTGATTTTTGATGCAATGCAATACTCTGTTACTGCAGGTGGTAAGCGACTTCGCCCAATTCTCATGAATGAGACGTTCCAATTATTTGGTGGTGAAGGCGATGTGATAGAGCCATTTATGGCAGCTATCGAACTTATTCATACTTATTCACTTGTGCATGATGATTTGCCAGCGATGGATAACGATATGCTTCGTCGCGGCAAGCCTACAACACATGCGGTATATGGTGAAGCAATGGGAGTTTTAGCAGGCGATGCCCTGTTAAACTACGCATTTGAAACTGCATTAAATGCTTACGATGCAGATGTTGATGCAGTTAGAGTTACTGAGGCCATGAGACTTCTCGCTAGAAAAGCTGGCGTGTTTGGTATGATTGGTGGTCAGGTTGTTGATGTTGAATCTGAGAAAAATCAGCTTGCCATGACAAAGGAAAAGCTGGATTTTATATATGAGCTTAAGACCAGTGCACTTATCGAGGCTTCCATGATGATTGGAGCAGTGCTGGCTGGAGCTACAGAGGAGCAAGTTCAGACCATCGAAAATGTTGCTAAAAAGATAGGACTTGCCTTCCAAATTCAGGATGACATTCTTGATGTTGAGGGAGATGAGGCCACTCTTGGAAAGCCAATTGGTTCTGATGAGAGAAATGAAAAATGTACATTTGTTACGTTTGCAGGTATTGAAAAATCCAAGGAAGAGGTAAAACGTCTCACTGATGAGGCTATTGAGGAACTTAACAGTTTGCCTGTTAAAAATAAATTCCTAAATCAGCTTCTCAATTACTTAGTTTACAGAGACAAGTAAAATATATGGTTCTTGATAAAATAAAGCAGCCTAATGATGTAAAAAAATTAACAGAAGAAGAGCTTGCAGCTCTACCACAGGAAATTAGAGATTTCCTTATCGAGCATTTATCTAAGACTGGAGGTCACTTGGCATCTAATCTTGGTACAGTAGAGCTTACTATTGCTTTGCATATGCTTTTAGATTTCCCTGAAGATAAGCTTGTTTGGGATGTTGGTCATCAGGCGTACACACACAAAATACTTACAGGCCGTGCATCTGAGTTTGATAATCTTCGTCAATATGGTGGAATGAGCGGTTTCCCTAAGAGATCAGAAAGCGATTGTGATAGTTTTGATACAGGACACAGTTCTACATCACTTTCAGCAGCACTTGGCTATTGTATGGCCAGAGATTTAGCTGATGAGCACTACAAGGTCGCAGCGGTAATTGGTGATGGTGCTCTTACTGGCGGTCTTGCATACGAGGCATTAAATAATGCATCTCGTCTTCAAAAATCAAATCTTCTTATTGTCTTAAATGATAATGAGATGTCCATTTCAAAGAATGTTGGTGGAATGTCTGTCAATCTTGAGAGACTCCGTACCAGTTCAAAATATGTTGGCTTGAAAAATGATGTACTTTCATCATTGGAAGCATGGCCAAATGGAGAGCGTATCATTCGAAAGATACGTAGTACCAAAAATGGAATTAAGTCATTGATGGTTCCTAATATGGTATTTGAGGATTTGGGAATCATGTATCTTGGCCCTGTTGATGGTCATAATATCAAAGCCATGCTTGATACATTCAAGATGGCAGTTCGTATAAATGGTCCTGTTTTAGTTCATGTTATTACTAAAAAGGGTAATGGATACGAGCCAGCAGAAAGGCATCCATCTCGTTTCCATGGTACAGATATTTTTGAAATTGAGACAGGTCTTCCTAAGAGGAGCAGTAGTCCCGGATATACAGATGTATTTTCTACAGTAATGCGCAAGATGGGAGATAGAAATCCTGAGGTTGTTGCTATCACAGCGGCAATGGCAGAGGGTGCTGGTCTCAAGCGTTTTAGAAATATGTTCCCAGAAAAGTTTTTTGATGTGGGAATTGCAGAAGAACATGCTGTTACATTTGCAGCTGGTCTTGCTTTAGGCGGTAGAATCCCAGTGTTCGCAGTATATTCTTCATTTTTACAGCGAGCATACGACCAAATTCTTGAAGATGTTTGTCTTCAGAATTTGCATGTTGTTTTTGCAATAGACAGAGCTGGCCTTGTAGGTGCTGATGGAAGCACTCATCAGGGTGTTTTTGATGTATCATTCCTTACAGCTATGCCAAACATGACAGTTATGGCTCCTAAGAATAAATGGGAGCTTTCGGATATGATGAAATATGCGGTTGCAGGTCATAATGGACCAATTGCAATTAGGTATCCTAGAGGTGAAGCATATTGCGGACTCAAGGATAATCGTGCACCAATTGAGCTTGGCAAGGCAGAAGAGATTAAGACTGGTTCTAAGGTTATGTTATTTGCCTTAGGTTCTATGGTGAAAAAGGCTGAAGAAGTTGAGAAGTTATTAAAAGAGCATGGAATTGATGCTGGTATCTGTAATGCTCGTTTTGCAAAGCCTTTTGATAAGGATTACCTTGATTCAATAAAGAACAACTATGATGTCATTGTTACACTGGAAGAAAATGTTATGACTGGTGGATTTGGTCAGCAGGTTCAGACATACCTTTATGACAATGATTATAAGGGACGTGTTCTTAAGATTGCAGTTCCTGATGAGTTTGTTCAGCATGGTAGTGTTACACTCCTTTTCAAGGAGCTTGGTATGGATGCTGAGTCGATTACAGAGCGTATTTTAGAAGTTATAGGAAAGTAGAATGAAAGAAAGACTTGATATTGTTTTAGTAGATAGAGGATTTGCTCCATCTCGTGAAAAAGCCAAAACTATGATAATGGAAGGTAATGTCTTTGTAAAAGGCAATCGAGAGGATAAAGCAGGTACAAAGATTGATGTGGATGCAGATATTGAGATTCACGGTCAGCAGCTTAAATATGTTAGCCGTGGCGGCCTTAAGCTTGAAAAAGCTATGACTCATTTTGATATCGTGCTTGATGGAAAAGTATGCATGGATATCGGTGCATCTACTGGTGGCTTTACAGATTGTATGCTTCAAAACGGAGCTACTAAAGTATTCTCTGTAGATGTTGGATATGGACAGTTCGCATGGAAGCTTCGTCAGGATCCACGAGTTGTTTGTATGGAAAAGACTAATATTCGATATGTCACTCTTGAAGATATTGGTGAGAAACTTGACTTTGCTTCTGTAGATGTTTCCTTTATCAGTCTTACAAAAGTACTTGGTCCAGCCAAAGCACTTCTTAATGATGATGCCGAGATGGTTTGTCTTATCAAGCCACAGTTTGAAGCAGGCCGTGAAAAGGTTGGCAAGAAGGGCGTTGTACGCGATCCAGCTGTCCATGAAGAGGTCATTAATAACATTATAGATTTTGTTAAAGAAATTGGTTTTTATGTGCTCCATTTGGAGTTTTCTCCAATCAAGGGGCCAGAAGGTAATATAGAGTATCTTATTCATATTTCAAACTCAGAAAAAGAGGGGGATGCTATTGATGTTGCTGCAGTTGTTACGGCGGCTCATGGTAGCTTGGACAAATAATGAAAAACTTTTTAATTGTTGCAAGGTCTTTTAGCGATATACATGAGAAATATATCAATTTAATTCGTGATTACATCAAGGCACATGGCGGAATGTGCGTCTTGGATTTAGACACCTGTGCGGATAGCTCAGATGAGCCTATTACAGTTGCAGATGATATACAGTGCATAATCACAGTTGGTGGTGATGGCACAGTTGTTAGAGTGGCTCAGAATGTCACTAATCGAAACATTCCGATTGTCGGCTTAAACTGCGGTCATCTAGGTTATTTATGTGACATGACTGTAGACAATATTGAGCACTGCCTTGATCAGCTTCTTTGCGATAATTATAAGTTAGATACTAGAATGATGTTGGAGGGGGATTGTTCCAACGATACAAATAATCATTTTAGAGCTTTAAATGATATTGTGGTTGCACCTGTTGCTGCTGGATTATACGTACTAAACCTTACAGTTAAGGTTAATGGTATTCAGCTTTATAATCATAATTGCGATGGACTTATAGTTGCCACACCGACAGGTTCTACAGCCTACAATCTTTCTGCAAATGGGCCGATTGTAAGTCCGCATGCAGATTGTTTGATTCTTACACCTATTAATCCCCACACATTAAATTCGCGAAGTATTATTTTAGCTTCAACAGATGAGGTGGAGGTTACTATTGAGGCTCGTCATGATGAGGATGATCCTCAAGCAAATATAGTTTATGATGGAACACTTCGTCAGGTTCTAAAAAAGGGAGAAAAACTCAGAATTTATCGTTCTAATACCACATCACACATGGTTATGCTTGAAAATGTAAATTTCTTGGAACGTATAAGAGCAAGAATGCAGGAGATTTAGATGAAGATTGAGAGACAGGCAAAGATATTAGAATTAATTGTAAAAAACGAAATCGGCACACAGGAGGAACTGACCGCGCGTCTTGAGGATGCAGGCTTTAATGCTACTCAGGCTACAGTCTCACGAGATATTCGTGAAATGAAGCTGACAAAGATTGCTGATGGTGCTGGAAAGCTTCGCT
>JAFYYE010000144.1 GCA_017557715.1 Pseudobutyrivibrio sp. | reverse complement strand
ATCCTTATACTACTGATGGTTCGTTTATCACAATCTTAGCCTCTAAGGAAATGAGAGTAAAGGGTCAGATTAATGAGCAAAACGTATGGGCTATTAATATTGATGAACCTGTTACACTTCGTTCACGTGTAGATAGCAATCAGACCTGGAAAGGTACAATCACAAAGATTGATACAGAGTCAAAGCAGGAGTCTAACAATAATTCATATTCTGGAGGAAGCTCAGAAGATACGTCTTCTACAAAGTATCCATTTTATATCAATCTTGAAAGTAGTGATGGATTGATGATGGGACAGCATCTTTACATCGAGCTTGGTCAGACTGGTGGTCAGGAGGTGGATTTTTCCAATGGTACCTATCTCTACGATTATTACATTGCTTACGATGAATCAGGTAATCCATTTGTATGGGCGTCAGAGGGTGGAAAGCTTGTGAAAAAACAGATTGAGCTTGGAGATTATAACGAAGAGCAGATGGTCTACTCTGTTACAGGAATCGATAATGACACTTTAATCGCATATCCTATGGAAGATTATTCTGAAGGAATGCATACAGTTAATCCAGCAGAGGGAGAATAGTTATGATTGTTAAGCTTGAAAATATTAATAAGGTATATGGAGAATCAGGCACTGAAACCTCGGTTCCAGCTCTCAATAATGTTTCATTGACAGTAAATGAGGGTGAATATGTGGCTATCATGGGACCTTCAGGCTCTGGAAAAAGTACTTTAATGAATGTAATTGGATGTTTGGACAAGCCTACTTCAGGTTCATATTTTTTTCAGGATAAGGATGTTCTTAAGCTTAAGGATAAACAGATGTCTGACCTGCGTCTTCATTCTATTGGTTTTGTTTTTCAGAGTTTTTATCTTATGAATGAAGAGAATGCTATTGAAAATGTGGCTTTGCCACTTAGCTATGCAGGAGTTCCTAAGCGAGAACGAGAAAAACGCGCTATTGAGGCACTTACAAGAGTGGGGCTTGCAGATAGAGTAAAGTTTAGACCGGACCAGTTATCCGGTGGACAAAAGCAAAGAGTGGCAATAGCCAGAGCGATTGTTAATAACCCAAAGGTGTTATTAGCAGATGAGCCTACTGGTGCCTTGGACCAAAAATCGGGAGCAGCCATCATGGAACTTTTCCAAAAGCTAAATGATGAAGGTACAACAATAATTATGATTACTCATGATTCTGGAATAGCCAGCCATGCCAAGAAGACATATCGAATAGTTGATGGATGCTTGTTTCATGGATTAGAGGAGGGCTCAGATGAAAAAGATAATTAAAACTGTCATTATCATCGTTGTTTTAGTGGGCCTTACAATTGGTGGATTGTACTTTGGATATCAGTATAAACAGGGAAAGAAAGTAGCTGAAGTTGCCCTTGTTTCAAATTATGCATGGGCAGGAGGAATGTACAATTCTATTGAAAGCTATGGTGAAGTAACATCTGAAAAATCTCAGACAGCATATATAAGTGCAGGAACAGAAATCATTTCCCTAAATGTAAGTGAAGGCTCACATGTAAATGCAGGTGATGTCATCATGACCGTAAAAAAGGAGACTCAGGATATTGAGGGGAAAGAGCTTCAGGTTCTCAAAACTAAACAGGCATACGATGCAATTGTTACAAAGCTTAATAGATTAGAGAATACAACACCTATCCCTGAATATATAGCATATTCTGACGACACCAGAACTCGTTATGATGACGATGGCAATCCTTACGAAGTTGTAGTAGGAAGATTTTACTATGATGGTGAAACTGGAAAATGGCTTGGTCATGATGGATACAACGCTGATGGAGAGCTTGTTGAAAAGTTTGAAGAGCCAAAGGGATATAAGCCTAGCGAATTAAAGGTAGCCATCGAGGAAACTCAGGTGGAGCTTATGAAGGCTGATTTAGAATTGCGCAAAATTGTAAATGAGCTTGAAGTAATGAAAAACACCGATGACAATGGTGATATAAAGGCTAAGGTTTCTGGTACTGTTTCGAAGGTTCAAAATAAGGACAATTATAACAGTACTCAGCCATTTATGATTATCACGGCCACTGATGAATACTATATTGCAGGTAGTATAGGTGAGTTTTATCTCGATAGTGTTCATGTGGGGGATACAGTTACTATTAATTCATGGGAGACAGGAAACACTGCAGATGCTGTAATTGAATCTATCAGCGATACTCCACAGACTGACAATAATAGTTTTTGGTCTAGTGGTGGAAATAGCAACAGCAGTAATTATGAATTTAAAGCTACCTTCGATAGAAACAGCGGTATAGAAATTGGATCATTTGTAAATATTAACATCACTCCTAGTGGAACAGAGGAGGACACACTTTACATTCCTAATTATTTTATTAAGAAGGATTCTTCTGGAAGTTATGTCATGCGAATGAATGAGGATAAGAAGCTAGAGAAGGTCTACGTTAAAATTGGTAAGTCTCTCTGGGGCGAGATGATAGAAGTGAAGTCGGGAGTGACTAATGACGATTATCTGGCGTTCCCATATGGTAATGGTGCAATCGAAGGAATCCAATGTATAGAGAGTGAATATTTGGGAGATAATGAGGGAGGCTTAGGTTAGTATGTTTGAAAATTTAAGATTAGCCTTTAGAGGTATCTGGACACATAAACTTAGGTCCTTTCTGACAATGCTCGGTATCATCATTGGTATTGCCGCTATCATTGCTATTGTATCTACTATAGAGGGGACCAATCAGCGTATAAAGGAAAATCTTATTGGTTCGGGCTCAAATACAGTTGATATTCAGCTGTATCAGAACGATTGGCCATTGGATTTAACCTATAGCGAATCTCCTTATGGAATTCCACAGGTTCAGGATAGTGTGCTTGATGATATTAGGGCACTTTCTGAGGTGAAGTCTGCAAGTAAGTATAATTACAGACAGATTTACGATGGAGTTTACTATCAGAACCATTCTATGTCAGGTGGTTATGTTAAGGGCGTGGAGCCAGATTATTTTTCAACTGCAAATTTGACAGTAAAAAATGGTAGGTTATTTACTGTTGATGAGGTGAAAAATTTTAAGAAGATTTGTGTTGTAGATGAGTCTATAGTTGCAACACTTCTTCAAAATGAAGACCCAATTGGTAAGGTACTTGAAATAGGTGGAGATTCGTATGTAGTTGTTGGCGTGGTTATATCAAGATCCACTTTTGAACCAACAATTAACACCATGGAAGACTACGAGACTTACAAGCAGGATGAATCTGGCACAGTGTATATTCCGATTAGCGATTGGCCAATTAGTTATCGCTATGATGAACCGGAAAATGTATTGGTTCGTGCAAATTCTACCGATGATATGACAGCTGCCGGAAAGAAGACAGCAGATATATTAAATGGTACAATTAGTCCGACTGATACATCTATAAAATATCAATCTAAGGATTTGTTAGAGCAGGCTCAGCAGCTTCAGCAGCTTTCTTCTTCTACAAATTCTATGTTGATTTGGATTGCAGCGATTTCACTTCTTGTTGGTGGAATCGGTGTTATGAATATAATGCTTGTTTCAGTTACTGAACGTACAGCAGAAATTGGACTTAAGAAAGCTATTGGCGCTAGAAAGAGTAAGATTATGTGGCAGTTTTTGACAGAGGCTGCTGTTCTTACATCTTTAGGTGGTGTTCTTGGTGTTGCCAGCGGAATAGGATTAGCTCAGATTATTTCCATCATGAGTGGAACTCCTGTTGCGATTTCTTGGCCTGCGGCATTTATTGCTGTAGCATTTTCAATGGTTATAGGAATAGTCTTTGGAATGCTTCCTAGTCATCAGGCTGCAAATCTTAACCCTATTGATGCATTAAGGACTAATTAAATGCCTTCCCCTTAAGGGGAAGGGGGAACGCTTTAGCGGTAGATGAGGTGTATTATGAAATTCATATCGTGGAATGTAAATGGGCTTCGTGCCGTAATAGGCAAGGGGTTCTATGATTTTTTTGACAGTATTGATGCAGATATTATCGGATTGCAGGAAATAAAGCTGTCTGAAGGTCAGTTGGAATGGGAAAAGACTGGCTATCATGCGTATTGGAATTATGCTGAGAAGAAGGGATATTCTGGAACGGCAGTCTTTACAAAGAAGGAACCACTGTCTGTTAGCTATGGTATTGGTATTGATGAGCATGACCATGAAGGTCGTGTGATTACTTTGGAGTTTGAGGATTATTATTTCATTACATGTTACACACCAAACTCTCAGAATGAACTTAAGCGCTTGGATTATCGCATGACCTGGGAGGATGATTTTAGAGCTTATCTTATGGAGCTCAACAAGAAAAAGGGCGTCATTCTCTGCGGCGATTTAAATGTTGCCCACGAGGAAATCGATCTTAAAAATCCTAAGACAAATCGAATGAACGCAGGCTTCACTGACGAAGAACGTGCGAAGATGACAGAGCTTTTGTCATCCGGATTTGTAGATAGCTTTAGATATTTCTATCCAGACCAGACTGATATATATTCATGGTGGTCATATCGTTTCAAGGCAAGAGAGAAGAATGCTGGATGGCGTATTGATTATTTTATCGTTTCAGAGGATATTAAGGACAGAATGAAGGATGCCAAGATTCTTACAGATGTTATGGGTTCTGATCACTGCCCAATAGAATTGGATTTTGAATAAGGAAAAAAAATCTTCCCATAACATGGGAAGATTTTTTGTTCTTCGAAAAATATTTATCGAAAAACAATAAAAAATTGTTGCAAAACAAAAAATGTAGTGTTATAACATCATTAGAAAATGTTTTGTGGAGGATTTATTACTTTATGGACAACAGATTAAATAAATTCGTAAAAGCGATATTGGATATTTGCTTTTTCATAGGGTTGGTTATGGAGATAGCAGTACCCTTTGGTCTGAAATATGCAGTGAAGCTTGTGATGAGGCTTTGGGGCGAAACAACTGAGTATGCTCAGATTTTAGATCATTATCCTTACGCAGTGTGCTCGGTAATGCTAGTAGGCGCATCTGCATTGATGATTCTTTGGGAACTTCGAAAGATGATGAAGACAGTCATCGATGATAATTGTTTCGTAAAACAAAATGTTAGAAGTCTTGAACAAATGGGCTCATTTGCTTTCGCCATTACAGCTCTAAAATTAATTCGCTGTGCAGTATATTTTACCCCTGCATCGGTTATTATAGCTGGCGTATTTTTCTTTGCAGGACTGTTTAGCAAGGTACTTGCAAGGGTTTTTGATAAGGCTGTTAGCTATAAAGAGGAAAACGATTTGACCATTTAGTTTTTATAGATTGGGAGTTGCGATGATTGTAATAAATTTAGATGTAATGATGGCAAAACGGAAAATGGGATTGACGGAGCTTGCAGGAAAGGTAGGCATCACCTTGGCAAATCTTTCGATTCTTAAAAATAACAAGGCAAAGGCAGTTCGATTGGAGACCCTTGATGCAATATGCAAGGCATTGGAGTGCCAGCCAGGTGACATATTAGAATACGTAGAAGATGAGACAGAAGAGACTGAAGAGTCTTAAAAGGAGGATAATTTTATGGGAGATATTTACACAGGACCAAAGTATTCAGATGTGGAAGTTACTAATAGTGTTGGGGAGGTAGTTCCTTTTGCACAAACAGAGGTGGCACAAGCCAAAACTGGCAGCGCTGAGACCTTTAAGAAATATGGATTAGTTTCATTGATTTTTTCTATCGTATTTACGTTTTGTTTATACAAGAATCATTCAGGAATTACATATCCATTTTTTATGATTATTTCACTTGGATTATTAGCTATCCTTAGAAAGAAAGATGGTTTATCCCTCATAACATCAAAGACTGGAGACAAAAAGCTAGGTATTTTTTATGTAGCAGCATTAATGTTACTTTCTATTCATAAGTGCATGACTACAAGCTGGGCACTTTTATTCTTGGATGCTGTTGCGATTTTCTTATTATTCTTTAGCTTTGTATTGTATCTTTATGTGGATACAACTGGTTGGGATATCGCAGGTTGGCTTGCAGGAATAATGCTTTCAATAATGATGCCAATTTCACATTTCTTTAATCCAATCAAAGATATGTCTGCATGGATTAAGAGCAAACGTGGCGATGTTGATCCAGAAAAAAAGCAGACTGTTTCTGCAATTATTATTGGTGTAGCATGTGCGATACCTGTTTTATTTATTGTCATTACCTTGCTCAGCTCTGCTGATATTGTTTTCAACAGATTGTTAGAAAAGATTGGTGAAGTAGTTCATCTTCCAGATAATATCTGGGACATTGTGGGAATCATTTGCACTCTTATTATTTCTTTTGTAGCCGCTTATCTTATTCCTTACGTTCTTGAAAAAGGAGAAGTAATAATCAAGACAAAAGGTGAGGGCAAAGGCAACCCAGTAATGGCTATCACATTTACATCTATTATTGGAGTTGTTTATGTGGTGTTCTGCCTCATTCAGGTTATATTTTTATTCACTGGCGCACTTAGTCTTCCAGCAGGATACACCTATGCTGAATATGCTCACGAAGGATTTTATCAGCTCCTTACAGTTTGCATAATTAACGTAGTGATGGTATCCGTTTGTAGCAGGGAGTTTAAGACATCAAAAGTATTAAATGCAATTTTATTTATAATAGGTGCCTGCACCTACATTATGATTGCATCCTCAGCTATGAGAATGTTAATGTACATTCAGGTTTACAACCTTACATTCCGTAGATTATTTGTTTTATGGTTCCTTGCAGTGCTTTGCTTCTGGCTTGCTTTTCTTTTAGTAGGAGTATTAAATAAAGCCTTCCCTGTATTTAAGGCTTGTTTAATTGCAATCACAATAGCTTATGTTGGATTCGTATTTTCGAATCCAGATTATCAGATTGCAAAGTATGATATAGCAGCTGTAGAGGATGGCAAGGTAGATGAGTACAATTCAGTAGAAACATATATTGTAAATAATCTATCTACTGATGCCGCACCAGCTCTTGTAAATGATGAAAAGCTTCTTCATAAGTTTGAGTTATACATCACTAGCCGCGACAGATATGGAAAAAAGAATTACGAAGGATTTAGAAAATATAATTTCTCTTACGCCAGAGCACAGAAGTTGTTTGAAAAATAGAGGAGATTTCTTCATGACTAAGCGCAGAATAGTAATGATTGTAGTTCTTACCCTGATTTCATATCGTGTATTGGCTGTTTTAATAAAATGGATAATGGTAGATTCAAATTTATAGATAGAAATCCTGAT
>JAFYYE010000014.1 GCA_017557715.1 Pseudobutyrivibrio sp. | reverse complement strand
TCACGAGTGAATGCAACACCAGTACCAGACTCGTTATTTAAGTTACCGAATACCATAGGCATTACGTTAACTGCTGTACCCCATGAATAAGGGATATCGTTGTCTCTTCTGTAAACGTTTGCACGAGGGTTGTCCCATGAACGGAATACTGCCTCGATAGCGAGCTTTAACTGCTCTACTGGATCTGAAGGGAAGTCTGAACCAAGCTGATTCTTGTACTCAGCCTTGAACTGCTCAGCAAGCTCCTTAAGGTCAGCTGCTGTAAGGTCAACGTCGAACTTAACACCCTTCTTTTCCTTCATCTCATCGATGAGCTGCTCGAAGTACTTCTTACCTACTTCCATAACTACATCTGAGAACATCTGGATAAATCTTCTGTATGAATCATATACGAAACGCTCGAAAGCTGGATCTGGGTTTCCAGCGATCATAGCTGCAACTACTTCATCATTAAGACCAAGGTTAAGGATTGTATCCATCATACCTGGCATAGATGCACGAGCACCTGAACGAACTGAAACAAGGAGAGGATTCTTGAGATCACCAAACTTCTTACCATTGATCTCCTCCATCTTCTTAACACCCTCCATGGCCTGTGCCATGATCTCATCATTGATCTTGCGACCGTCCTCATAGTACTGAGTACATGCCTCAGTTGTAATTGTAAAACCCTGTGGAACTGGAAGACCGATGCTTGTCATCTCAGCAAGGTTTGCACCTTTACCACCGAGAAGATTACGCATAGTCATGTCGCCTTCGCTAAACATATACACCCATTTGTTAGCCATTTTCATAATCCTCCTAAAATATAAATAACAATTTCATAAACTGTCAGAGATTTAAGGGGTTCTCGGACAGCCATCTAATATTTAAGCATAATTTGTACCCCATTTCAAGAAAAATGGTTGTAACAAACATAAAAATACGGCAGTGATTTTTGTGTATTATTACTACACAAAAACTGCCGTATTCATCAGTGTGCACAAATTTCATTGTATTCTTTTGTTGAAGTTGTCAATCCTTCCTTTTGCTGAGAACGTATCGCCTCGGTTAAACTATTATTGTCCTTTATCAAATATTTCACTCTATTGATTAAATCTTCGAATTCGTCTGAATTGTACAAATTTTCATCCGCTGTATAGGTACCATGCATGGTCTCTCTAAAAGAAAGAATTAACAGATTATGAATGAAAGCTTGTCTAGTTGCTTCTACAATTTCGCCTTCATGATTAATATCCAAATAGAAATCACACTGCTCAAAAAGCCTTTCCAGCGTAGGCGCTTTTATATTAGGATACATAATCACATTTTCATATTTTTCATGGGCTAAAAGCTTTGCGGACATTTCCGTAATGGCCGTAACATGGAATTTAACCTGCGGAAGCCCCTCCACTATCTCTTTTAGCTTCTCCACGTTTTCTGAATTAGTACATATAAGAGCCTCTGGCCTTCCACGATTTTCCTTATTGAAGGTGTAAATAAATCCAGTCTGACTCAGTTTTTCAGGCGGTGCCCCAAGCTTTAAAAGCTTTTTAAATGCCAGCCTGTTCTGCACTATAACCTTCTCGCAGCCCTTGGCTTTTCCATCAAATATAAGCTGCATATTCCCTGGAATTTCCTCTCTCGGTTTTTCCTGCCAGAATAGCACATCCTCTTTACCATTCCCCTTTGCCCTCAAAGTATTTGATACAAAGAAAGGCACTGATAAAGAATTGAAAAATAAACGATTTTCCTCCAATCCCATTAATCTAATCAAATAGCACACAAACTGAGTTCTATTTTTAAAGATAAGGGTCTTTCCGTGATAATTCAGGATAATATCCGAGGTTATAAAGTTCTCAACAATAGTCTCTCTTCCCTCTGTATCGAAGTAAGTCTTATTCACCTTTTGAGAATTCTTGTTAAAAGTGGTACGTGCATACAAAGCGCCATACTTGTTATAGTGCTCACTACAGCGGACGTTTCCCGATTCATCCAGATAATCAACCACCTTTACATAGCGCTTGTGAGTAGGTGCAGCAAAGAATATCCTTCCTCGTTCCTTCTCCTTATCATGAATACTTCCATTAGTATTATTAGCACTAATTTCCCAATAATCCGGCACTTTTATCTGATTGAAATAAAGAGGCTTGCCAGGACATTTATCGCATTTACGATAATCCCCCAGAAAGAATTCAAAAACATTTATAACTTCATCTGGCAAAAATCCATCATCATTAATCACGAGAGCATTCACTTTAATCCCAGCATTTTTAAAGGAGTCAAAAAGGTCCATGCTCCCCCTGTTAAAATAATCCATTAATAAAGTTATACCTGTTCTATCAAGCTTTTCCATTTCAATTCCACCTCGTCTGTAAGGTATGCCTTCGCCTTCTTATAGGAGTGGTCGCTAAACTTTGCTATGTCATCCTCGTTGCATAATTTTACGATTGAATCTACCAATTTCTGCTGACGGCGTTTTCTTTCCATGCCAATGGTGTACGGCAGCTTATATCCATTCTGCCCTTGGTCGATAAAATTCTGATTGCCATATCTCACATCAAACCCAATGATTGGCAAGCCCGAACCAATGGCTTCCATAAGAGTCAGACCAAAGCCCTCGCTGGTAGAGGCTGACAGATACCCTTCATAGTTTTTATAGATATCCGTAAGATCATGCTGTCCCATAAGCCTGATGTAGCCCTCTGCCCCCAGTCGTTTTATCTGCTCGTTTAGTTCTTTTTCCGCCCCGCCCTTTCCATAAATATCAAGGGAAATATCCGGTACCTGCTTTTTCGCTTCACAAACTGCATCTACCAGCCAATCCACATGCTTTTCGGTTGCCAGTCTTGATGCTGTAATAAACGAATGCTTCTTGCGCTTTCCCGTAGGATGCTTTAATTCTGGTAAGCTACCCACAGGTATCGTATATACGGTAGGACTTACTCCCATATACTTTTCAAACTGACTAATCAGAAGTCGCCGCTGCTCCTCAGTGGCAGTTATATAGAAGTCGATATGCTGATTCATAGCAAAAGTGTATTCATAGTAGTTGTTCCATAGAATATTATCCTCGTCTGTGGCGCCCTCGCTAAAATGATCCGCATGGATAACCACACCCACCTTTGCTTCGCCTGCATTTTCAAGTATCGCCTGAGCCTGCCCCGTGGCCCTATCAATTATAATTACATCCTCAGGCTTTGGCTCAAGAGCAGCTGTCATAGCACCAATCAGTTCTTCCTTAGTGCAGATTATCTTATCCGACAGCTTATACATCACCGACTTATCATCAATTATTTCTTCATAGGCCACCGAGCCATCTCTATTGAAAAATCTCCGCTGATATAAATGAGCCTTGCCATCAAGTGGTCCATAGTACTCACTAAAAACTCTGCCCGACATAAAATAATCTTTGCGAATAAGGTATCCAGCGGAAACCATTTCCACTCTATGAACCTTTTCTTCATTCTCATTTAGGAAATAGATTCTGTAGAAATTATTATCGCCATCAAAAATCAGTCGGCCTATTTTTCCCTCTCGTTCGAACTGATATCTCTGCCCCTCCAAAGTCTTTTCCAAATCCTTTAGTTCGTAGGTCACCGGCTCTGGCTCGTAATCAGAAAAGAAAGTGTATAGCCAGATAATCTCATCATTTTCAAAGCCAATATTTCTGGTCATATCGATAAGATTATCCCGAGGAAACATATCGGTGAAAATGAACTTTGCAGGCTTATTTATTTTTCTTAAAATTTTGGCTCTGTAGCTTTGGGCATACTCCACACCAGAGGATGCCCAGCCAATGCCTAGATTAAAGTTGTAGATCATATTACACCCCAGCCTTATGGTAAGACTATTCTTAACTTACTCTTCTTATCCATGCTGACCTCACTCAGCAATACATTTCTAATTATATTTCGCTTAATTCGGCTCTCCATTTTTCTAAAGGATTCCAGCGCTTCTCCCTGATATTCAAAAATAAGATTTCGCTGAGCGGAGCTTCGTCCAGAAACTGCTCCCTGAAGCTGTTGCAAATAATCAACCTGCTCAATCCATGCTTCGTCTATAGCGGAAAGCGCCGACACCCTGATAAAATCATTCATACCAGCCTCAGAGCCTATTGCTTCCTTCTTCTCTTCCAAAGACCTTTCCACTCTGGCAAGAATGTAGGCCTTCACCCTCGCTTTATTAGAAAGGTTGATGGCACTACTTTCCTTCTCCATTCTGTAAGAAATATTATCAAGCAGATATCTATTTAAGGTTGAAGCATCAAGCTTTCGGTTTTCTCTCAAAAACTCATCTATATTCTCGCCTGCAATTTCAAGAAGCTTCTGTCGTTCAACAGTGCCTCCATCCAAAAGCATATCTCGGGTCTCGTACATGAGCTTTCGCTCCAACTGCAAAACCACATCATAATCCTTGGAATTCTTTCTGTTGGATACGCCCATTTCCTCGTTAGTTCGCTGTGCCCCATTTACGATTCGTTTTATGCGTCTACTACTGATGTGCTTCGAGCCATCGATATACTTTTTCAACTTCTCCGGATCCGGTCCCTTTTCAACGATATCATCCTCTAGGGATACCAAAAATCTGCTGTAGCCAGGGTCCCCCTGACGACCTGCACGGCCTCTCGCCTGACGCTCATCCCTCACGTTCAGCATTCGTCCTACACCAATTACAGCCAGTCCTCCAAGTTCCTTAACACCTGGTCCAAGCTTTATATCGGTACCGCGTCCAGCCATAGATGTGGCTACAGTCATGGCTCCCATTTGTCCGGCTTCTTTTATAATCTCCGCCTCCCAAAAGGCATTGTTTGCATTAAGCACTGAGTGCGGCAAACCCTCCTCCACCAGCAAGTGAGACAATATCTCTGTATCAGAAATCATGGTGGTAACAATGAGGACAGGCTGACCAGTAGAATGCTTTTTCACCGCCAGCTTAATAGCTGCCTCAAACTGTTTTTGCGAATCACTGAAAAACCAGTCAGGACAATCTACTCTTTGTATCGGATTATTTGTAGGAATAACCACAACCTTCTTGCCATACACATCATAAAGCTCATCCTTGGCATCATAAATCGTTCCGCTCATTCCCGCCATCTTAGGGAACATTGAAAAGAAATTCTGATAGGTAATAGATGCCATGGAACGATTTTCCTGGGTTATCTCCACTTTTTCCTTGCACTCTAAAGCCTGATGCTGACCGCCTCTCAGCTTGACGCCCTTAAGCATACGACCTGAGCTGGCATCAATAAGTGCCACCTCGTTGGTCTCAGAAATCATATATTCAGTACCCTTTTCAATTATCTTATGTGCTCGAAGTGCCAGAATAAGATGTCGATAAATCTCAAAATATTCTGGTGCGAAAATATTATCTATTCCAAAATAGCTCTCTGCATACTCTAGTCCCTTCGCTGTAAACCAAACATTCTTCTCCTCCACTTCGTAATCCTCATTCTCGTTAAGGGTACGAACGAAAAAATCTGCCATCTCATAAAGATTAGACTGAACGCGTGGCGCACCGGAAATAACAAGCGGTGTGCTGGCACTATCTAAAAGCACAGAGTCAGCCTCATCAATAATGATGTAGTAAAACTCTCTCATAAATCTTTCATCTGCAGACTTCACAAGATTGTTAATCAGATAATCAAAACCAAGTGCAGAGTGAGTTGTATATACGATATCGGAATTATAAATCTCCTTCTTTTCATCATTTTCAAATTTGTCATCAGCATCTCGCTTTACACCTGCTGCAATAGTAAGACCCATAAACTCATAAGCCGGTCCCATCTCCTCAGCATCACGAAGGGCCAGATACTCGTTATTAGTAACAAGGATCGCACCTTTTCCTGTAAGACCATTTAAATACATAGGGCAGGTCGCGGTAAGAGTCTTTCCCTCTCCCGTGTTCATCTCTGCCAGATAGCCATAATGTAGCGCTATTCCCGCCAAAATTTGCACATCAAAAGGATACATGTGAAGCACTCGCATATCCGCCTCACACATAGCCGCAAAAGCCTCCGGCAGCATTTTATCGAGACTCTCTCCCACTTCGAATCGCTGTCTGAATTCCACAGTTTTAGCCTTCAGCTCATCGTCGGAAAGCGCAGCCATCTGCTCCTTATAAGCCTTTACCTTTTTCAGTTCCTTATTAAGTTGCTTCACAATCCCCTTGGTCTTTGTAATCTTCATTAGCGTTCGTTTTCTATCTCTTCAATAATCACCGAATGATACACAAACTCTGTCATTCCTGCATTTATCAGTTGCATTCTGTAACTGTAGGTTTTTAACGGGCAGGAAAATTCTGCCTCCTTACCTCTCAATGTAAAATCTCCAGCCTCACGCTCATATCTGTCCAGAAAAACTAGTCTAATAAGACAACCTTTATCATCAGGAGTCTCCACGTTTACCTTTATTCTGTAACGACTTTCACCATCAATAATTGGCAGTGACGGTTCGATTCGCTGGGCCTGATAATTAGTCAGGGAATACCACTGCTTTATTACCGTTCCCGGCGGCATCAGCTGGTTTTTAAAGTGCACATTATTTTTTCCGTGATATTCAATCTCCGAGCCATACAGATACGTGTCAGAACTATATTCATTCCAATAGATTATCCAACTTCCCTTTTCCATTAATTAATCCTCTGCTCCTCCATGTGAGCCCTGACTTCTTTCCATTTTTCCATCAGCTTCTTCGTTGTAAATTTCTGAGCAATCTCATAGGAGTAAACCTTCGCCTGATTCCAATTGGCAAGAGAGCCCAAAAAATAATCCAACGCGGCTGGTATATGTTCAAAATCCTTCACCACAAATCCGTTGTACATATTCTGCATGTACTGAGTTTCCCTGCGGACAATTTGCGGAATAGCAGTACTGATGCAGTTAATCTGCAGATACAAATCAGGATTGTGCCTCATATCCACCATGATTCTCTGCTCACGAATACACTTACTAACAGAAAGCTCATCCACGCACTGCTCAACAAAAAATCTCACTGGAATATCTTCCTTATCTTCGTCACCCACTTCATTTTCTGCCGTATCATCCTCGAGGGCTTCTGGAATAACAATTCTCCTGTCGAAGCCTGCCTGCTCCACAATGTTTGCCACTCGCTCAAGCAATCTCTCTGGCAAATCATAATCTGCTATTCGCGTAAACAGGTGAATCATAGCATTCTCGTTACCTTGAATATAAATCGCCAGCTGCTGAAT
>JAFYYE010000013.1 GCA_017557715.1 Pseudobutyrivibrio sp. | reverse complement strand
GATGATTGGCTTCATACAAAGGGCGGAAGAATTTATGACAAGCAGGGTCATGAAGTATATTTAACTGGTGCAAACTGGTTTGGTTTCAACTGCTCTGAAAAGGTATTCCATGGTTTATGGAGTGCAAATATGAAGGATGTGGGTGAAGGAATGGCAGATCACGGTATCAACCTTGTACGTGTGCCAATTTCAACAGAACTTCTTCTTGAATGGAAGGCTGGTAAGAAAGTTAAGGTTAATGTAAATACATATGCTAATCCAGAGCTTAAGAATGCAGATGGAAGCGATATGGATTCAAGAGAAATCTTTGATACTTTTGTAAAGCTTTGCAAGGAAAATGGTATCAAGATTATGATGGACTGCCATAGTGCGGATGCAAACAACTCTGGTCATAATTACAATGTTTGGTATGGTCCTAAGGGATTCACTACTGAAGATTGGATTACAGGCTGGACATGGTTTGCAAATGAGTACAAGAATGATGATACAATCATCGCTTGCGACCTTAAGAACGAGCCACACGGAAAGTATTCTCAGGCTGATTCAAACGCTGCAAAGTGGGATGATTCGAAAGATGAGAACAACTGGCAGTATGCTGCTAGCCGTTGTGGAAAGGCAATCCTTGATGTAAACCCTAACCTTCTTATTATGGTAGAAGGTATCGAGGAGACACCAAGACCAGGTTATGATTACAATTCAGGAACACAGGATCCTAATGCTACAGAAGATGAGCTTAAGTATTACGGCGGATGGTGGGGTGGTAACCTCAGAAACGCTGGTAAGTATCCTGTAGACCTTGGTAAGTATCAGAGCCAGTTGGTATACTCACCACATGATTACGGCCCAGCTGTTTATAAGCAGACTTGGTTTGATAAGGACTTTACTGAGCAGACACTTTTAGATGATGTTTGGTATGATAGCTGGTTCTATCTTCAGGATCAGGAAATCGCACCTCTTCTTATTGGAGAGTGGGGCGGCTTCATGGATGGTGGTGACAATGAGAAATACTTAAATCTCATGTCAGATTTTATTGCAAAGAATAAAATTAATCACACATTCTGGTGCATCAATCCAAACTCTGGTGATACAGGCGGACTCCTTGAAGGCGACTGGGTAACATGGGATACTGCAAAGTATAACATGATGAAGCAGACACTTTGGAGTGATTCAAAGACAGGTAAGTTTGTAGGTCTTGACCATGAAGTGCCACTTGGCTCAAATGGTGAAACAGTAACAACTTACTACAAATAATTTTTTGCATAACAAAGGCCAACTCCTGGGAGTTGGCCTTGTTTTATAGTTCGGATTCAAAGAATTCTATAAGTGCATTTACATTTAAATCGGAATGTTCAACCTCTCTGGAATATAGATAAATTACCTGATTCAGAGGGGTATTTTTATCTGCAGCGTGAAGCATCATAAGCCAGCGAGTGCTCTGAACTGCAATCATTGTGCGGGCATAGATTTGTCCATCGTAGGTGGCACCGCAGAAGTAAGTGAAAAGAAGGGATTCAAAAATCTTCTCAAAAATGAATTCGGTGTCTGCTTCTGGGTACATGGCGGATTTCCAAGTTACGAAATCTGATGAGTGCTCCTTCCAATAGCCCTGTGCCTCGTGAATAGAATCATGCCATGATTCTTCCAAAACTTCCATATTTAGAAGAACATCCATGTTCTTAACACAGTAATCTAAGGATAATATGGCACCTGTTCCACTGCAGTCAAAGTCTTCATCAAAATCTACATCATCCATATCGAAAATGAAGCCTTCATCGTAGAGTTTTTGTAGCCTTAATCCCATGGCTGCAATCAGGTTCATTCTATCCTGGAGGGAAACTGATTTAGAAGTGGCAAGGGCAAGCATTTTATCTCTTGCATACTCAAGTTTATCGAAAACAACAAAATCGTAGTCTTCAAATTCAGCGGGATCATCATATTTATCATCTTCTGATTCCGTATATGCGAATTCGTAATCGGGTTCTAAAATCATGCGAGTGACCTCAGGGCATGAGAGTGAAAGAGAGTACTCTCTGATATCCTGAAATTCCTCTACGTGTCTAGGAAACATTTTGCAGGTATAGCAGAGTGAATCTTCACCCAAGGTAGAATGTAAATCGCAAAGCCCAGAGTCGTTAAGCATTGCGCAGCGAGTGTTATTCTGCCTGAAACAGCTTTCATCAAAATTGATGGAACCGTTTAATCTGTCACCAAAATGGCCCTTTGTTTTTCTATAGTTTTCAATACAGTCTTCATCTATCATAATCTGCCAACCAATACAGCAGCTCTTAGGGCATTTGTCAGCTATGCATTTGAAATTGTCATATCCGTTTTGTTTTCTGTAAATCATTTTTGAACTCCTATAATTTGGTAAGAACCTTTTTGATGTTAACACGATTCATTATTTTATGCTAGAATACATTGAGTGATTAAATGAAATGGAGAGGTATTATGAATTTCCCAAAAGACCCAGTGATGTTGTTGTCAGTAGTGAATACGGCATTGCGTGATTATTACACAACATTATATGCTTTGGTGGATGATACAGGTGTTGATGTGGAGGAGCTTAAGGCAAAGCTTGCCAGCATTGACTATCATTATGATCCAGAGAAGAATCAGTTTAAATAGAGGAAGAGTATGAAAAATTTTTTTGTAGCGTTATTGAAAACAGTATTAGTTTTGGTGATTGTTGGGGCTGTTGGATGGTATGCATTTGGGACTTATGGTCCTTTTGCGGAGCAGGGACAGCAACTAGTTTCTAGATTTCAGAAAGAAGCTGTGGCAGAGGATATTGTTGCCACTGAAATTCCTACTGAAGAGGCATTATCTGAAGATATACAGCAAGAGGCTGCCGAAATTACACCGGAGATATCCACAGAAGAGTTGACAACAAAGATTGTTTTCACCGGTGATGTGGAAATAAGCGAGTATGTACAGTCAAACTATAGTGCTGCAGGTGTGGATGGAGTGGTCAGTCCTGAGATTAAGGATTTGATGACTGGTGCTACTTTTACCATGATTAATAATGAGTTCTGCTTCTCAGAGAGAGGCCAAAAGGCGCCTGATAAGCAGTACACATTTAGGGTGAATCCTTCATATGTAAGTATGTTAAATGATATGGGTGTAGATATTGCAGGTCTTGCAAATAATCATGTGCTTGATTATGGCAAGGATGCTCTTACAGATACATTTACAACTCTTACAAATGCAGGGATTGAATACACTGGAGCTGGCAATAGTCTTGAGGATGCCAGCAAATTGATTATTAAAACAGATGCCAAGGGTCGCACCTATGGTTTTTTAGCTGCAAGTCATGTTATTCCTGTGGGAAGCTGGAATGTTCTTAATTCCCAGCCAGGGGAGTTTTGTTTTTACGATGAGACAGATTTATTAAATTCTATTGCAGCAGCAAAACAGCAGGTGGATTATCTTTTTGTGATGGTTCACTGGGGTGTGGAGCATACAACAGAACTTAAAGATTATCAACCAAATGATGGGCATAAGTTTATTGATGCAGGTGCAGATGCAGTCATCGGAATGCACAGTCATTGCTTGCAGCCTGTAGAAATGTATAATGGCAAGCCAATTTTTTACAGTCTTGGAAATTTCATATTTAACCAGACTATTAAATCTGGCGGTGGCGGAGCAGTGGAATTCGCCATCGATGAAAATGACAACGTAACTTACAGAATCGTTCCAATCACAGCCAGCGGTGCCTGCACCCGAATCGACCCAGCAGGATACAGCTATGTTGAAAGCATTTCAAATAATGTGGCTGTTGATGGTAGTGGATATTTATCAGTTAAATAGAAATAACTAGGGATAGTCAGTTATGGCTATCCCTTTTTTATTTTCAAGCAGGATGAAAATGGGGCTGTGGCGAAGCCACGCAACCACATATGCATCCCGAGAGAAAAAAAGAGCTTTTGGGATGCATACATTTTGAAGCTTATGCATCCCGAATTAGTAAAAGTTTGATTTAGGATGTATAAAATTATTAGTAAATGCATCCTAAATAGGAGAAGCACTCATTTGGGATGCATTTTATATTATTAAAATAGATGATAAGGCTTTTTTTGTGTCAAAATATCCTGAATTATGCATCCCATATGAGTTAAACTTTAAAATGGGATGCATAGTGACAAAATCAAAGTCTAAATTATGCATCCCCAAATAGGGAACTTGCATTTGGGATGCATTTTTACGGGTGTAGGTTGGGTGAGTGTTCCAATTACCCGTAAATAAAACCTGTGGCTTGTCACAAACCCAGTTTCATGCCTGCTTGATTACCATATATCTGCCTAAAGACAGAGTGTCAAGGATGCGAAGCACCGAAGGGAATCCTTGATAGGATGTCT
>JAFYYE010000143.1 GCA_017557715.1 Pseudobutyrivibrio sp. | reverse complement strand
TGCGGCTCTTTAAGCTCATCTGGTTCATACCAAGGATCAGCACTCCGAATACCATCATGATGATGGCCAGGATTGAAGCTTCACCGGTGTACTTACTGTTCATGGAGATGTACTAGGTTGAAAGTGTTGTCAGGTTTAAGTAATGGGGAACAGGATAGCTTCCCATTGCACTTCCGAATACAAGAAGGATCGTGGAGAGGATCGCAGGCATGATCATTGGAAGTGTTACCTTAAACATGATCTTCCACTTTGGAGTATCAAGAATGGTTGCTGCCTCCTCAAGATTAGCATCCATGTTTTTGAAAATTCCACCAATCAAAATGTATGCAAATGGTGCATAGTGAAGGCCTAAAACCATTGCACTTGGGAATACTCCCTGGCACCACCAGCTAGGAAAATATATATGAAAAATTGCTGCTAATAATCCATCTGAAGTTCCTGTAACCTTGTTACTATAGAACATGTGCTGCCATACAACAGCCAGGGTCCACTGAGGCATGATGTATGGAAAAATGAAAATTGAGCTTAAATATTTCTTGAATTTCATGTCTGTACGGGTTACAAGGAACGCAAACAGACCACCAAACAAAATCGAAATAATGCAAGTTAAAACTGAAAGAATTACTGTATTTAAAAGGGGAATCCAAAGATTTGTTTTTGCCAGTCGGCTTGTAAACAAATCAATGTAATTCACAATTGTATATCCAGTCACACGACCTGTAAGATGCTGGTCGATGGTACCTGGATGAATCTTTAATGTATCCTGAACTATGGCAACGATTGGTGCCACAGTAGAAAAAGTCAAAACTATTCCAAACAACAAAAGAATTATATTTTGAGGTTGGGAGAACCATGTTTTGACCTTGTTCGTAACAATAGCTTTTCTATTAGGTGTCATACTTTATTCTCCTTAAAAAATTGGGTTCAACTGTGGCCAATGTAAGCCACAGTTGAATCTGCTTTCAGCAGACAATCTTCTTGATTTCTCAAGAAGACTGCCATGTACGGAATCCCCTAATCTTGATGATTAGGTAATTCCTACTCTTCTCCTGCGCTGTAGTGATCCTGAATATCAATCCAAGAACCTACTGTAAAGGATACTTCTGAGCAATATTCTGGATCCTCAAGAACAAGCTTTCCATCTGTTGTCCACCAGTCATATCCTCTGTCATTCTTTGCAGGGAACTCATCTCCGCCACCTTCGCTGTGGTGATATGTTTCCTCGATAGCCTTTGCTACTTCTGGGTTTGCTGAGTAACCACCCATATCCTTGCCCCATGCATCAAAGCCCTGCTCTGTTGTTGTCATGAAAGCGATGAATGCACATGCTGTCCATGGAAGTGGGCTATTCTTGGTAAGGAAGAGATAATGGCAATATCCATATCCACCAATTCCTGTGTAACCATCCTGATATGCAGCTACATTAATGTTGTTTACAGAAATAGAAGCTGACTCCTCAACTGAACGAAGCTTAGAATATACTAACAATCCTGACTGATCCTTTGCAGACTTATCAACAAGTGTGTTGCAGATAGGACCATCATCTGTCTGCTCGTTGTAGTTGTTAATCCAAAGCTTAATCCAAGCAAGTGAATAAGCTGCATCTGCGCCAAGTCCGAGCTCAGAGGCATCCTTCTCCATTTCCTTAACTGTTGGCTGGAAGTATGCCTGCTTTGTAGAATCAAGTGCATTGAATGACTCCTTCATCCATGCTGCATACTTGTCTTCTGTAAGCATCATAAGGAAGTTCTTACCTACGATTTCTGAATCAACACCCATGAATAATGGATGTGAACCTTCATATACGAAATCCCAGCAGTTATTAAATTCAGCTGAGCCTGTGTTGTTGTACATGAAAACCTTATTGAGTGTCTGAAGTGGAAGGAATCCCTCAAATGCATCTGGAGTAGTTCCATTTGCCTCTGCCCACTCCTTTGGTACAAATGTTTTAAGGATATCTGTATCCACCATCTTTGTCTGAATCTGATTTCCATCCTGAATAAGAGTCATTGCAAATGTACCTTCACTCTTAAGTGAGTCAGATGAAAGCTGCTCAAAAATCTTGTTGTTCTTTGGCTGCTGCCACTCGAACTCCATGTTGTATGAGCTGTCGATTCCCTGAAGATATTCGATAAATAATGGAAGTGCTGATTTACCACGGCTTGAGTTACCAACACCATAGAAAGTCTTGCCGTTAGACTCTTCAATAGCCTTCTGAGCCAACTCATCAAGAGTCATTGTCTCTGCTTCAGCTATAATCTTGTCGATTCCTGTGAGCTCTGCTGCAGGTTCATCCGCTGTCTGCTCTGTAGCTTCACCTGAATCTGTAGTTGCTGTGCCTGAGCTTGCGCCACCGCAACCTACCAGGCTGGCCATCATCATAGATGCGACCATAATTAATGATAATACCTTTCTTTTCATTCTTACCCTCCTAATCATTATAGATTACTTTTACCCCGTATATAGGGCTTCTCTCTACCTAATAGTCTATATATAGTGGAGTAGAATGTGTATAAGACAAAACTGATATTATTTGTAATTTTTGAACATACTTTAAAAATCTATAAAAAAAAGAGCTGGAATCTCATCCAGCTCTCACTCACTTATAGTCCATTACTTTGATAATCTGATGGTGATTTTCCCACAAGCTTTTTAAAGGTGTTAGAAAAATATGCTATATCCTGATAACCCACTTTATCCGCTACTTCGTATACTTTAACTTTTATATCCTTCAGATAATCCATGGCTTTTCTTATACGCAGTCGAGTAAGATAATTGTTGATGCTAAGACCTGTTTCAGCTTTAAACAGCCTGCTCAAATGTCCCTCGCTGACCCCTATAGCTTCTGCCATAGAGATGATACTAAAGTCACTATCGCTATAATTTTTTTCTATGTATTCAATTGCTTCCTTGATATATTTATTTTCCACATCAGACTTACTCGTTAGCGGAATAAGCTGTTCCTCAGCCTTGCTGCTGTTAACAGAATTTGGATGAAGATGCAATAGTCTCTGAATAGCTCCCTCCAATGCCCCATCATCAAAAGGTTTTAAAAGATAGTCTGATGCTCCAATCCTAATCGCTGCTCTTGCATACTCAAACTCATCATAGGCTGTCAGAAAGATTACCTTCATATCAGGATACTTTTCTAGTAGTATTTCCGACATTTCTATACCTGTCATCTTTGGCATTTTAATGTCGGAGATAACCACATCTGGCTTTAGTTCCTTCGCCTTTTCCAAGCCTTCCTGACCATTTGCAGCTTCGCCTACTACCTCACAGTCTATAAGCGACCAGTCAGTATCATTTTTTATTCCAAGACGTACATATTTTTCATCGTCTACAATTAAAACCTTAGTCATTTTCTGGCTCCTTTTTTGATAGGGGCAGAATCATGGTCATAATGGTTCCACCAACCTCCAGCCTGTTGGCTGTTATTCCATAATCTTTTCCGTAGTACAATTTGATTATCGTATTTACGTTATTTAATCCAAGATGACCTTCCAGTCTGCTTGGATCATCTGCCTCCAAAATCTCTATCATCTCATCGCTGATACCCTTACCGTTATCTTCGATGTAGATTTTTAAAAGCTGACTTGCTCCCTGCTCTAACGAGCCTTCTGTGGACTCAGCAGAAATATAAAGCCTGCCATCATCTCTGTCTTCCAAACCGTGAATAATAGCATTTTCCACGAGAGGCTGAAGAATCAGCTTTGGCACAACTGCATCCTTAAGCTCTTCTGGCACATTAATAATCAAATCAAAGAAATCATCAAAACGAATCTTTTGAATTTCGCAGTATCTCTCCACAAGCTTTAGTTCAGTCTCCAATGTACAAAACTGCCTGGTGGAAATAGACATTCTAAGAATTCCCGCAAGACTTGATGACAACGTAGCCACTTCTGGTACCTGATTTGCCTTTGCCACCCATTTAATGGTATCAAGTGTGTTGTACAAAAAATGCGGATTAAGCTGAGATTGCATCATGGCAATTCGGGTTTCATTTATCTTTCGCTCTGCTGCAACTCGCTCTTCCATTGTATCTTTCAGCTGTGTAGTCATTTTATTAAAGCCCGTTGCCAGCTGTTCAAATTCATCCTGTCGGTTCAGCTCTATCTTAG
The DNA here is from genome assembly GCA_017557715.1 of Pseudobutyrivibrio sp. GTDB lineage: Bacteria > Bacillota > Clostridia > Lachnospirales > Lachnospiraceae > Pseudobutyrivibrio. The sequence goes on along the minus strand of JAFYYE010000143.1, from coordinate 2,341 downwards.
TGTCAAAATCTCCCTTTCTGAATTGCTTCATAGCCTTGGCTAAAGCTGTAATTGGCTTTGAAAAATATTCACTTACTCTGTTTGCAGCCAGTAAACATGCAAGCACTGAAACTATTGCCATAATAGCAATAATCTGATAACCACTTTTAATGGCAGATTCGTCCAGTGCCTTTGGTGTCACATAAATTGTAATCAGCCCTGTATTGCCTAAATCATTGATATAAATATTTGATCTTATTCCATCATTATAAAGGGCGCCTCGCAACAGATTGTTTCGTATCCCACTAAGTAACACTCCATCAGAAGCTGTTCCAAACTCACAGAATGCTCTAAAGTGACTGTTTACAAGTGCGAATCCATCCTTTGAATTCATTCCATCATTTACAACTTCCTTAAGATTATCCTGATGAATTCTTACTACAACTATTCCTCTATCAAGAACATTTAATACTTCCCTGGCCATCAGTAAATCTCCTGCGTTTTCAGGGCTATTGCTTAAATCAATGCCATAAACAGTCTTTCCATGATGCTCCTTTGCTTCCTTCAAAACAGAATAATTCTTAGGTAACGTCACAGGAGTCAATCCTGTTTGCGTACTGAAAACACAATTTCCATTAGAATATAAATCAACTGATGCAAAGTCTCTTATTGCTGCAGTTTTCTCATACAAAGCAGCATATATCACCTGATTGTTTTCTCTGCTTAATGTAAAGGCACCCATCAGGGTTTCATCTTCGGTAATCTTATCTATGGCCTCATCTGATTTGGTCATCATGTCCAGGAGACTATTTCTGATTAAAAGCTCCTGTGCCTTATCTTCTCTAGCATAGTCAGACTCCAGTCTCGCCTGAAATCCCTGCACCGTTAAGACACCGCTGATAATAACCATCGCCAGCGTAATCACAAGGGTTAAAACAAAAATTTGTCTTTTGAAGGATTGTCTGATAATGTTCATAATCAATCCTCCTGACCTGTGAGCTGATGCCAGGTGTCAAAGGCAGCTTCTTCCTCTTCCGCTGACCGCTGCACATCAAAATCTATAATAGTAATATCACCGAAAACTTTACGAAGCTTCACATCTTCCCTTACAGGCCTGCGGTAAAACTCATCCATTGCATAGCTTTGAGTGTCATAGCCTGTGATAAAATCAATAAACAGCTTTGCATTTTCTTCGTGAGGAGCGTTCACCACTATTCCACAACCATCAGGGACAGCACTAGTACCATCCTGTGGATAAATCATATCTATGTTGTAGCCCTTGTTGATAGCCTTGAGGGCAGTCTCCTCCAATGTGATTCCTACAAGGGTTGTTCCATTTGAAACATCAGGAATTACATCTCCAGAAGACTTTAGGATATTACCATCCAGCTGATTATAAAGCCTGCTCACCACGTCCTCTGGCGAACCCCCCGTTATCTGGGAAATGGTAGAAACTATAGTATAGCTTGTACCTGAATTATCCATATCCGCAAATGCGATTTTACCTTTCCACTTGGAATCAAATAACTGCTCCCAAGTGTGTGGCGCACTGCTTGAATTAACAAGTTTCTTGTTGTATATAAAAACAATTGGAAGTTCTGTAAAAGGAGTCCAGGTGCCATCTTTCGACATGAAATTTCTATCCAATTCTTTAGCTTCACTGGATTCGTATGACATGAAATTATCCTTCCATGCCTCATAGCTTTCCACTCCGCCTCCAAACATGATGTCGCACAGTCCCTGTGCAGACGCCGCATCCGCCATCTGCATCATTTCCTGAGTTCCACCTGCTTTAATATCAACATATATACCCGTGCGATTTTCAAACTCCTGAATAATTGGAAGATATACCTCCTTCTTGTGAGAGGTATAGACGATAAGCTGATTTTCATCAGCCACAGAATATTTTTCAGAAACTTCCCTTACAGATTTCTTAGGAGATATTTTCCCACAGCCAGAAAACAGAAGCAAAACTGCTTCTGTAATCATGACCATAGTTAACAATTTTTTTCTTACCCCATTCCCCATAACATTACTCACAATCAAATATTACTTTATTGAAAATTAAATCCCCAAACTCAGATTTCCAGAGACTATGAACTTCTGAAGAATCAAAATTCAATAATCCCTGTTCTGATAAATCCATTTTTATCATAATATCATATCTATTATCTTTATCAGAGTTTGATTTTAGAATATTAAAACTATTCACTCCTTCAATATTTAATGAAGGCTTAAATATTTTTTCAATATCAGAATAATCTGTATGCTTAAGCTTTTCTAATTTATATTGTTCCTCAAGCTTTTTATGTTCCTCTGCGAGTGCCGCATAATCAGCTATTTTTAAAATTGTTTTTTTAGA
>JAFYYE010000142.1 GCA_017557715.1 Pseudobutyrivibrio sp. | reverse complement strand
CTACTATATCCATATATTTCCTCTTACTATTTAAAATATTCCTTGCGTTAATATAGTATTTTTCGAAAAAAAATACAAGTATCGCAATAGCCAAATTTATTTGTTTGCATTCATTCGATACTGTAAGTAATTAATCATTCTGGCAGATGAGTCTCTAAAACTCCTAACTATTTCTGCCGCCTCCTCATTTCCTTCTTCTATATATATTTTCTCTAGTAGCTCCAAGCAATCCCTAATATTCTTTGCGTCATTGCTATTTACAAAATTGTAGATTAGAAACCCCACGCATTCATGCACCGCCTCGAAATTCTTTTTACAATAAGAAATCTTTGCAATATTTGTGGAAAGAGATATACATCTTTTCCTATTAAAGAGATTATTAAAAGTGAAACAGTTTTTAAGTAATGCCTTCAAAATCGCCTCTGCCTCATTGAAATAACCCTCCTCAAAATATGCCCAGGCATACTGACAGAGAATCATATGCTCAATTCTGCTAAGTCTAAGCTTTGGAATATCCTCCACCTTAGGAACTCTCCTTCTCCTTTCAAAAATCCTAACACATTTCTCTTTAAACTCTTTTATGGTAACTCCCTTTTCCCGCAAGCAAACCAATGCAGCTATAAGATTATATTGCTGATGTTCTATATTTTCCGAGTCCATTACTGCTCCAAAATGATTTAAAACACGCTCAATTTTTTCATGACAGCCTGAATGAATTGCTATCAAAAGATCCGTTTTAGCTGTCTGTAGCTTTGATACGTCATCCATAAACACATCTGCACCATCAACCACCCAATCATTGAATACATTGCAAAGTTTTTCGTATAATTCAACTCTTGGATACTGTTTTCCTCTTTCAATTCGGGAGATTGTGCAGGACGCGCATTCCACGATTTCAGCCAAATGCTCCTGAGACCAATTTCGCAACTTTCGGTGATAAGCCAATTGAAAACCTAAAATAATTTTGTTCATAAAAGAACCTCCTGTTAATAAAATTAATAGAAACAAAGTTCCGATTTTATCAACAGGAGGTTAAAAAATTTTGTTTATTCTTTTATAATTTTGCGAATTCTAGAACTCTGGCTCGATAAGACCATAAGCTCCATTCTTTCTCTTGTAAACTACATTAATTTCATCTGTATCAGCATTTCTGAACATGAAGAAGTCATGTCCTAACAATTCCATTTCAAGGCATGCATCCTCAGCATACATTGGCTTCATATCAAATTTTTTGGTACGGATAATCTGGATTGAATCCTCGTCTCCCACCTTCTCTTCAATGAAATCCTGAGCGAAAATTGCTCTTGAATCAGACTGCTTTCTGTCGATGATTTTATTTCTGTGTTTCTTGAGCTGAGCCTCTAATGTATTTGTGACAGCTTCGATTGAAGCATACATATCAGATGTGACTTCCTCTGCTCTTAAATAGCTTCCCTTCATAGGGATTGTAACTTCTATTTTCTGACGTCCCTTCTCCACGTCCAATGTAACGATTGCTTCCGTATCTTTGTTGAAATACTTGTCTAACTTTTTGAAACGCTCCTCCACTGCGTCCTTAAGACCCTGGGTTAATTCGATGTTCTTTCCTGTGATTGTTGTTTTCATGATGTCATACCACCTTTACCGAATATTTAACAAATCTTCCTTTCAAAAAGGTTTTGATTTATTATGTAAATAGTATAGCAATTGAATTTGAAAACCTCAAGAATTTATCTGATAATTAATAAATTCTTAATATATTGTATATACTTTTAAAGTTAGGAGTTTGAATATATGAAAAAAACAGCGTTGATTACAGGCGCAAGCCGTGGAATTGGGAAGGCCGTTGCCGCTGAATTAGCAAAGAATGGCTATCATCTTGCCCTGTTTTGCCATAGCAATTTAGCTATGTTAAATGAGCTTGCAGATAGCTTGCGCTCAGAATATAAGGTTGAAGTGTACACATACTGCGGTGATATAGCCGACTATGGCTTCACCATTCCAGCCTGCGAGGATGCCTTGGAAAAATTGGGCCAGATTGACGTACTTGTAAACAATGCAGGTATCGCTCACATTGGCTTATTAACAGATATGACTATTGATGAGTGGGATAATGTGATTAACACAAATCTCTCCTCAGTTTTCTACACCAGCAAGGCCATCGCGCCATCTATGGTCAGCCGCAGATCTGGCGATATCATCAACATCAGCTCTATGTGGGGCTCTGTAGGCGCCAGCTGCGAAGTTGCTTACTCCGCTTCAAAGGGCGGCGTAAATTCTTTCACAAAAGCATTTGCAAAAGAGCTTGCCCCTAACGGCGTAGCTGTAAACGCAATCACTTGCGGTGTTGTAGATACCGATATGAACGGACAGCTCTCCCCAGATGAAAAGGCTGAGCTTGCCGAGGAAATCCCAGTTGGACGCTTCTGCGCCCCAGCTGAGATTGCACAAACAGTTTTAAGCATAATAAATGCCCCATCCTACATGACGGGGCAAATAATCGGAGTT
>JAFYYE010000141.1 GCA_017557715.1 Pseudobutyrivibrio sp. | reverse complement strand
TGATAATCTCGCCCATCTTAGCAAGTGCTGCCTCGATTGGAGCTGGTGTTGTAAGGTCTACGCCTGCAATCTTGAGAAGCTCAACTGGAGCATCTGTGCATCCAGATGATAAGAACTTCTTGTAGCGCTCAACTGCTGGTGCGCCTTCCTTTAAAATCATGTCTGCAATAGCTACTGCTGCACAGAAGCTTGTTGCATACTGATATACGTAAAAGTTGTAATAGAAGTGAGGAATACGTGCCCACTCGTAAGCAATTTCATCATCTGAAATCATATCTGGACCGTAGTACTTCTCATTAATCTCCTTATAAAGCTTGCAAAGATTATCTGAATTAAGATTCTCGCCAGCCTCTACCATCTCGTTTGTAATCTTCTCGAACTCAGCAAACTGTGTCTGACGGAAAACTGTGCCCTTAAAGCTGTCGAGATAGTGGTTGAGAAGATATGCCTTCTCCTTCTTATCTGTACAATTCTTAAGAAGATACTCTAAAAGAAGAATCTCGTTACATGTAGATGCTACCTCAGCAACAAAAATCTTGTAGCCACTGTAAATGTATGGCTGCGCCTGATTTGAGAAGTAGCTGTGCATTGAGTGTCCCATCTCGTGAGCTGTTGTAAACATATCATCAAATGTATCTGTGTAGTTTAAGAGCATGAATGGGTGAACACCGTAAGCTGTAGCAGAATATGCTCCGCCTCGCTTGCCCTTATTCTCGTAAACATCAATCCAACGATTTGCAAAGCCTTCCTTGAGAAGTGCAACATAATCATCTCCAAGCACTGCAAGAGCCTCGCAGATAGTCTTCTGTGCCTCCTCATACTTAACTGTCTTTGCAGCATCAGGAATCATTGATGTGTAGATATCATACATGTGAAGCTCATCGACGCCAAGGCACTTCTTACGAAGTGAAACGTATGCGTGAAGCTTATCAAGATTAGCATTTACTGTCTTAACAAGATTCTCGTATACCTGTGGGCTAACATTGTTTGCATCAACAGCTGCCTCGAGGTTTGAGCTGTAGTTGCGAACACGTGAATTAAAGATGTGCTGCTTTACCTCGCCATTGTAGATTGCAGCCATTGTATTTAAATACTTTTCATATACGCCATAGTAAGCCTTGAAAGCATCCTCACGAACACGTCTGTCAGCAGACATAAGCATTGGAACAAAACGTCCGTCTGTAAGAACTACCTCTTCACCATTTTCATCCTTGATTGCTGGGAATGTCATATCAACGTTCTTGAAAGCGCTGTATACCTCTGAAGGTGTGTTACCCATCTCTGTTGTCATGGCAACCACCTTTTCCATCTCAGCAGAAAGAGTATGATCCTTTAATCTCTGGATTTCCTTAATCTGCTTTCTGTAAAGCTCAAGCTCTGGCTTTGATGAAATAAATTCCTCAATAACATCTGTATCACAAGCAAGGATCTCAGGTGCTGCAAATGACATACCTGCGTTATACTTAGCACCAAGTCCAAACATTCTCTGAGACATTGACTGATGCTCTGTGTTTCCCTGATCCTGATCAAAAAGACGCTGTGCATAATTAAATGCCAACTCTAATTTTTCCTCTGCGATTGCTGATATATCAAGAACTGCAAGAAGATTCTCAGCGCTTTCGCATACTTTGCCCTCATACTTAGCTACCTCTTCAAGCTTCTCTTCGATGAACTTAAGATCAGCTTCCCATGCAGCCTTATTTTCATACATTGCACTAAGGTCCCATGTATCTTCTACACGAACCTGATCACGACTAACTAATTCCTTTGCCATAATCTATTCTCCTATCTATAAAACTAAGAGACATTTTAACATATTTCAAAGTTTAATCACTATTTTTTCAAAAATAGATTGTATTCTATTAGTACAGTACAAAATATCGTTTATAGTTCTTCATTATTTGAAAAAGGAGTTCTTTATGGCAGATAGCAGAGCGGATTTAATCAAAGGCCTTAGTGATGCGATGACTGGAAACAAAGAGGACGAGCTTGGACGTCAGTTTTTTGCTGATACCAACACTCTTAGAACTGGTGCTGCTGGTGGAAATGTAGAAGTAAGTGTTCTTGTTTCCAAAGCTGAATTTGCAAGAATTGCCAGCGGTGTAGTGAAATATCATGTTACTGACCGCCGTGGCATTGAAGATGGAAATGATATTATCTTTAATGAAGTGGAAGCTGATGGATTTACACAGACAGGGCATAAGCTTACAAAGCGTGCTTTAGATGTTAAGTCTTATCTGCAGGTGCCTGGACTTAAAGATGGTTACAGCATCATAGCTTTCTAAAAACTTAAAAGTAAACTGCGTACTTTGTACGCTGATATAATAAAGGAGCGCTGCAGCGGCCAGTTTAGCCGTCTCGCAGCGCTCATCTTTTTTACATTTTTACATCTCGTTTACGAGCTGACGAGTTGTAGCCCCTTTATCTGCATCGCTGCAGCAAGGATCTTCCTTCTTAGGCGCATCCTTCTTTGGAGCTGTCTTGTCGATTGGTGTGCTCTCACCAAATCCAAGCATTTCTGTCTTGAATGTAAGGTCTGCTGCTGCAGAAGCAAGGTCTGTAGGCACTACAATCTTTGTAGCTCTACCATCGCCCATCTTCTCAAGAGCTTCAAGCTTCTTAATAAGAAGAACTCTCTCATCCATGTTTGCTTCCTTAAGCATTTCAATACCACGAGCCTCAGCTTCATATACAAGGCGAATTGACTCAGCCTGACCTGTTGCTCTAGCGATTGCTGCATCTCTTTCAGCCTCAGCCTTAAGAACGAGAGCCTGCTTATCACCTTCTGCTCTGGTGATAGATGCCTGCTTGTGACCTTCTGCCTCAAGAAGAGTCTCACGACGATCACGTTCAGCCTTCATCTGCTTCTCCATTGAACGTTGAATTTCCTCTGGTGGAATGATGTTCTTAAGCTCTACACGACCAACCTTGATTCCCCAAGGATCAGTAGCTTCATCAAGAATTACGCGCATCTTTGAGTTGATGTTATCTCTTGATGTAAGAGTCTGGTCGAGCTCAAGCTCACCAACTAAGTTACGAAGTGTAGTAGCTGTGAGATTTTCAAGAGCAAGGATTGGACGCTCAGCGCCATAAGCATAAAGCTTAGGATCCTGTACCTTGAAGTAAACTACAGTATCGATTTTCATGATAACGTTATCCTTAGTAATAACGTCCTGTGGTGGGAAATCTGCCACCTGTTCCTTCAATGAAACTCTCTTTGAAACTCTCTGAAGGAATGGAATCATAACATGGATACCTGCCTGCCATGTTGCATGATACTTACCAAGGAATTCGATTACGTAAACATATCCCTGAGGTACGATACGAATTCCAAATGCGATTCCAATAAGAATAATGATTAATAAAAAGATTAAAAAATATTGCATAACATTACCTCCTCATTTTTTACTTTCTATGGTTTTAAGTATAATAAAAAAAGGAGCAGATTTCTACCGAAATTCTGCTCCGTATTGGCGAAATAGCACTAGTTATTTCCCTTAATAAGTGGACGAAGTGGCTGATAAATAAGCATTGTAATAATTGCTGAAATCATGCCCTTTACGAATGTGAAAGGAACGTTGAACATAAGCAAGCACTTCTCAATTGAATCCACATTTGCAAATGGTGCAACAGCCTGATATGCTGCCACGATAACATCCTTTGGCATGAAGTTGTAATATACCGGATATACGATATAAAGATTTGATGGGAAGCTGATAGCTGCCATAATTACTGCACCAACAATTGCTCCAATAATAGCGTTTGTCTTTGTCTTCTTGTGGTGATAAATAAGACCTGCTGGAAGCACGAATGCTACACCGAGGATGAAGTTTGAAAGCTCACCTACACCACCTGTCTGTGTAATAAGAAGGTGAAGCAAATTCTTAATCAAACATACTACAACGCCATACACTGGGCCAAGTGCAAATGATGCCATAAGAGCTGGAAGCTCTGAAACATCAAGCTTGATGAAGCTTGGCATGATTGGCACTGCTGTGTCTAAGAACATGAGCACAAAGGCAATTGCTGAAAGCATTGCTGTTACTGTCATGCTTCTTACGTTTACTCTCTTCACTGTTTTTGTCTCCATTTTTGTACTTGTAATATCCATTTTGAACCTCCTGTAATTTATTATAGGAAGTCTTCACACCTCATCCACCGCTAAAGCGGTCCCCCTACCCCTTCAAGGGGAAGGCATGAGTAAAAGAAAAGCCCTGAGATAAACTCAGGGCTGTACGTACACTAAAATATTTGCACATCTTCTTCCATCCAGACTATACTGTCGGCTTCGGAATCACACCGAATCATGCCTTACGGCTCGTGGGCTATACCACCGGTAGGGACTTGCACCCTGCCCTGAAGATTTCCTATTTATTTAACTAAAGAAAATATACTACACAAAGCAAAAGGAATCAACCCCTATAAAATTATACTGGCTCATATGTCTTAAAAAACAGCTCTTTATCAAGCACATAGACATTTGATAAATCGTTCTCTGGAGCAATGATGTAATCACCAGGGCGTCCTAAGCAATAGCTTTCTTGATTCCACTTTGTGAAGACCTTTGTGCGGGTAGCAAGCTCCTTCGCATAAATATTTCCATTACCCACATATGTACATGAATGTATCAGCGGAAGCAAACCTACACTGTGTCTATCGTTGAGGTTTCTGATGATAGGTTCGTACTCTCCTGGGAATTCGTATTTCTTATCGCTGATCTCATAATAACTATCGAACTGCTCCTGGCTGGTAATATAAACCTCGCCACGCACACCTATCGCGATAATAGTATTTTCTCTTATTTCAAGCTCCTGGTCACCTTCCATGGCACGAATAACTGCCTTTGTTCCAACAGGGAAAATGTCTGTCCCCTTTATGCAACCGATGGTAATCCTCTTGCTCTTGTATAGCTTCATTGTGCTGATATCGGCTTTGTAGTCGCCTGCATAGATAATCTCATTATCCATGAAATATTCTTCCATACGGGCTCTGAAAAACTGCTGGATAGCAGATGGAATGTACTGTAATTCCTGACGTTCCAAAAGGGAACGGATGATGGAACCACCAGCTTTTGTAATGTGTCCGCCGCCATCGCCGACACCCTGACAGATAAATTTTGCAAGCTCATCTGCCTTTACTTCCTTGACGCAGCTGCGCACGGAAATCTTAATGCCGCCTTCATGGATACTGTAAGCCAGACAGCATTCCACATCTTCTACTTCAAGTAGCATGTCTGAAATTATACCAAGGATATTTGGATCACATGGGTCCGTCTTAACGATGGAATAATGATTTTCATGATAGTACTCTGAACCAAGAAGTGCGATACCTGCAATACGTAACTCGTCCTGTGAAATATTAGAATTTCTGAATTTTGTAATGGCAGAATTGCTATATTTCAAATAATCTCTCATATCCATATCCAAAGGATGCTGAATCTCAGAGAAATTATTGCTGTCTGTCATGAGGCCATAGTATAAAGCTGTGGATAGCTTTTTATC
>JAFYYE010000140.1 GCA_017557715.1 Pseudobutyrivibrio sp. | reverse complement strand
GCACTGATGCAAGAAAGCCGGATTCTCTTCTTCCATGTTTCGCTGCTCACATACACCAAAAGCCATCTCGATAAGATTTGCATCTGTCTCCACCTTGTCCATAGGAATACAGTGGCAAGACTACCAGTTTCTATAGCACGCTCCAAAGGGCTTGAAATAATTCGAGTAACTTTTAGTCCCTGCTTATCAAGAAAAGCCTTTGTTTCTCGGGCCTGCTCACGCCCCCTCTCATTGAGGGGGATGTCGGAGCTACCCTGTAATCTTTTTTGTACATTTAAATCTGTTTGACCGTGACGTAATAATAATACTCTCATAACTAAAAGATCTTTGCGCTAAACTTATCTACAATTTCCTTAACTACTCCATCCTCGAAAGGTGTCTTAAGACCAACCTTCTTGAGCATGTTTGTGTAGTAATCGCTGGCTGAAAGCTTGCAAAGGGCAAGGTAATGCTCCCAAGCTTCCTTGTAATCCTCATCCATCCATACCTTAAACTGCATAGCAACGATTGATGCAAGTACATAATCAATGTAATAGAATGGCACATCAAAGATGTGAAGCTGCTTCTGCCAGAAACCACCAAGATTGTAGAACTCATTCTCTGAAAAATCAATGTATGGTCTGTACTGCTCCTCGAGCTTCTTCCATGTTGCCTTACGCTCTGCAGGAGTCATCTCTGGATTGTCATATACGATATGCTGGAATTCATCTACCATTGTTCCATAAGGAAGGAATGTGCTGGCATCCTCAAGGTGCATCTCGAAGTAATCCTCGTATCGGTCACCGAAGAAGTTCTTCATCCATCCGTATGTGAAATATTCCATAGACATAGAGTGAATCTCTGCTGTCTCCATACCAAGGTCATTATGCTCTGTAATCTCATCATCGCGGACTACATAAGCCTGGAAAGCATGTCCACACTCGTGAGTGATAACGTCTACATCGCCGCTTGTTCCATTGAAGTTTGCGTAGATGAATGGAGCCTTATAATTATGAAGGTATGTCTGATATCCACCTGCAGCCTTGTTCTTTCGACCAAATACATCAAATAATTCATGCTCCATCATGAAGTTCATGAATTCCTTTGTCTCAGGACTAAGCTCTGAGTACATATCTTGTCCGCTCTTAAGGATCTCCTCTGGAGTACCTGTTGGATTTGGATTTCCTTCATTAAAATATACACCAAGCTCTGTAGCCTGAAGCTTATCGAGTCCAAGTCTCTTAGCACGCTTTTCTGAAAGCTTTCCTACGAAAGGAACAAAGTATTCCTTAATCTGCTTTCTGAAGTTTTCTACATCTGCCTGACCATAGCTGTTTCTATGCATTCTGCAGTAAGCAAGCTCTGTGTAAGAATTGAAGCCTAAAAGCTTAGCCTGCTCAGTTCTGTTCTTAACCATCTTGTCGTAGATTTCGTCAATCTCAGGTGTAACACTCATGAACCAATCTGAAACAGCCTTTTGAGCCTTCTTTCTAACCTCACGATCCTTGTTTGTTGTAAATGGAGCCATGAGAGAAAGATTATATATCTCACCTTCGTACTCAATCTTTGCTGTAGCGATAAGCTTGTCATAACGTGATGCAAGTGCATTCTCCTCCTGCATAAGTGGGATAACTGCATCATTAACAGACTTAGCATCAAGCTCGGCATTCTTAAAGAATACAGGGCCTAACTTTGTCTCAAGGTAATCCCTATACTGAGACTTCGCAAGTACGTTGTTGTACTTGATTGTAGCATTGCTTAATCTAGGAATAACTTCGTCGAAATAATCGTTTTCTTTCTCATAGAACTCATCTGTATTATCAGCATCATGTCTGATATATGCGATATTAAATGCTGTATCAAAATCTTTGAAAAGTTTATAAAAATCCTTGTGAATTTCAAACTGCTCCTCACCTGATTTTGCTGCCTGCTGACGCTGGATGAGCTCAGCAATTGTTTTTTCATAAGCGTCAATAGATGGACGCTCATATGGAATATCTTTAAACTTAAAATCCATAATCTAGCACCTCTCTTTACTGCGATAAACTAGTGAACATTCTACCATAATAAAAGGACTATGCACAATGCATAGTCCTAAAACATTATTGATATTAAATTTCAGTTAGCGGTGCTATCTGTTCAAGCACATTATTCATATCCTCGAACATGAAGCCCTTCTGTGTAATCTTAACCTTCATATCATCAATATCATTTGATACTGCATCGAAGTAGCTTCGAGAATCTTCAATATTATCAGAGATTACATTGATAGATGATTCGCAGTTTTCAAATACAACTCCCATCTGCTCACTCTGCTCTGTAACCTCGTCTGCTACAGTCTTAATATTGCCAACTACTTCCTGAGTCTCAACTACTCTTTTATGAGAAGCTTCGATAGCTTTCTTGGTGTGGTCTACTGACTCAACAAGTCTGTTATTATTTTCATCCAATTCCTTCATACTATCAAATACAGAAGTAACAACACTCTGAATTTCAGTAGAAAGATTTGTAACCTCATCAGCAACTACAGCGAAGCCTCGTCCTGCCTCACCAGCACGTGCAGCCTCAATAGAAGCATTTAAAGCAAGAAGGTTTGTCTGCTTAGCGAAGCCACCAATCTGCTCAACCTTTTCACGAATATCATCAAAGCTTTTCTGGAATGCTGCAAATACTTCCTCTACCTCTGCGATTGTATCTGCTACAGCGCCAGTACTCTCATCAACCTTTTCCATTCCGTTATGAGAATCGTCAGCAGTAACAACCAGCTTCTTTACAATATCATCAAAAGCGCTTGTGATTTCCTCGATGGTTTTAAACTGCTCCTGGAAACCAGTAACAGAATCTGAGATACTAGTGTACTTATCCTC
>JAFYYE010000139.1 GCA_017557715.1 Pseudobutyrivibrio sp. | reverse complement strand
TATAAGCTTTCTGGAAGCTTCTGCACAGATTATTCAGATGCCAGCGGTATGCTTCTTCTTGATGTTAAGAATCGCTGCTGGAGCAAAGAGATGATGGATATCTGCAAGGTATCAGAGTCTCAGCTTCCAAAGCTTTATGAGAGCTACGAGGTAGTTGGTACAATCAAGCCTGAGGTTGCTTCAGAACTTGGCTTCACAAATGATGTTAAGATTATTGCTGGTGCTGGTGATAATGCAGCTGCAGCAGTTGGTACAGGTACAGTTGGAGAGGGCAAGTGCAATCTTTCAATTGGTACATCTGGTACAATCTTCATTTCTAGCAAGAACTTTACAGTAGACCCTGCAAATGCTCTTCACTCATTCGATCACGCTGATGGTGGGTATCACCTTATGGGATGTATGCTTTCAGCTGCATCTTGCAATAAGTGGTGGATGGATGAAATCCTTAAGACAAAGGATTACCCAGCAGAGCAGGCAGGTATCAAGAATCTTGGTGAGAATCGTGTATTCTATCTTCCATACCTTATGGGAGAGCGTAGCCCACACAACAACCCAGATGCACGTGCTATGTTCATCGGAATGTCTATGGATACAACTCGTGAGGATATGACTCAGGCTGTGTTAGAGGGTGTTGCTTTTGGTCTTCGTGATTCACTTGAGGTTGCACGTTCACAGGGCATCGTAATCGAACGCTCTAAGATTTGCGGTGGTGGAGCTAAGTCGCCATTATGGCAGCAGATTATCGCTTCTGTAATGAACCTTAAGCTTGATATCCTTGAAAACGAGGAAGGTCCAGGACTTGGTGGCGCTATCCTTGCAGCAGTAGGCTGCGGCGAGTACGCTTCTGTAGAAGAGGCTTGCGACAAGCTCGTAAAGGTTAAGACAACAGTTGAGCCTGATCCAGAATTAATTCGTAAATACGAAGAGAGATATCAGGAGTTCAAGAAATTATATCCTACAGTTAAATCGTTATTCTAATATGTTGAATTTATAGAGTCAATTGGTAACTATCAAGCTCTGAGTGTTACTCAAGCGAAGCTTTCTTCAGCTGAGCGGAGTAATATCTCAGGCTTGAGAGTGTAACCAATTGGCTTTTTTATTATGTCTATGGTAAATTAAGAGTAGGGATATTAACACTAGGAGAGGTGGTATATCTATGGGAAAATACGATTTAGATTCAGCAGAGAATAAGGCATTTCTTCGCGAGATGAGAAGCAGTCTGCTGTCCTTTGGACACAAGTTTCCATCACCTGGTGGAGGCTCTTATTATTTAGGTGATGATGGTACTCCATGGAAGGACCGACCACGTGAGACATGGATTACAAGCCGTATGGTTCATGTATATTCTCTAGGAGCTATGCTTGGACATGATGACAGTGAGTCTCTTGCTGATGCTGCGTTAAAGGGGCTAATGGGCGAGCTTTATGATGAGGACCATGGAGGCTGGTACGCAGGAATAGCTGCCAATGGAGAAATTCTTCCAGACAAGCAATGCTATGCCCATGCCTTTGTAATACTGGCGGCCACATCAGCTTATCTAGCAAAGCGCCCAAAGGCAAAGGAGCTGCTTAAATCAGCTATTGCTGCCTATGATGCCTACTTCTGGGAGGGTGAAAAAGGCCTTTCTGTGGACACCTGGAATACGGAGTTTACAAAGCTTGATGAATATCGTGGCATGAATGCAAATATGCATTCAGTAGAGGCATTTCTTGCAGTGGCAGATGCTTTGGGAGATGAAAATTATCGTATACGTGCCGGAAGAATTATAAATTTTGTAATCGGATGGGCTCGTGACAATGAGTACAGAATTCCTGAGCATTTTACCAGTGATTGGATTCCTGATTTGGAGTGTAATAAGGATAAGCCTGATGATTGCTTTAAACCATATGGTGCTACACCGGGACACGGTATAGAGTGGGCTAGACTTATTGTCCAGTGGGCTATTTCCACCTACGGCATTAACAATGAAAATGTGGAGGATTATATAAAGATTGCTGAAAAGCTCTATAATCGCGCCATAGAAGATGGCTGGAATGTAGACGGTGCACCTGGAATCTGCTATACCACCGGATGGGATGGAAAGCCAATTGTTCATGACAGAATGCACTGGACATTGGCAGAGGCTATTAACACATCAGCGGTTCTTTACAGGGTCACTGAAAAAGAAAAATACAAAGAAGATTATGCAGCATTTATGGAGTACCTGGACACTAAGGTGTATGACCACAATACTGG
>JAFYYE010000138.1 GCA_017557715.1 Pseudobutyrivibrio sp. | reverse complement strand
CTCCAAAAATTCGATCTGCTGTTTCAAGATAATCATATTCAATGGCTTCAATTCATCCTTGGGAAAATCTATGACCATATGCTCATTGTAGAGCTTCGTTATTTCTTTCTCGTCTAATTGCTTTAGGTTCATATATATATACTCTATTGTCTCTCCATCATTAAAATAGCCTCATCCATAGATACGCACTGTGCAAATCTCTCGGGCCACATCATTTCGTTATAATACCTGTATGTTGTCTCACCGTTCATGTAATCATTATCAAAAGTAGAATTTGTTCCCTTCGGAATAATCACCTTGAAGCCTTTTTCAAATGCAGATTTTACTGTTGCATCAATGCAGAAATTAGTTTGTAATCCAACAATCATTAGGCGCTTATCGTCTTGTTCTTGTAAGTGTTGAGACAACTTCTCATTACCAAAAGCACTGTTGATAGTCTTAACATAAACCTTTTCCTGCTCATTCGGAGCAATCTGATCTGCTATCTCATAACCCTCATCTCCTACAGAAAAGCCCGTACCTGGGCCATCATCATGCTGAACATAAATAATCTCTATATTCTTTGCTCTTGCAGCATCAATAATCTTCTTTGTATCTCGTATGAAACCATCGAAATTATATAATCTGTTATCTGTAATTCCTTTTTGTATATCAATTACTAATAATACCATTATGCCTCTCCATTTTGACTAAATAAGCTTATATTCTTACCGCTGATAGGTTCCTGTGGCATAGTACCAAATTTGTGTTTTGCCATTTAATTTCTCCTTAAGACTAGATTAGAAGATCTTTACCATGATAATCTCATCCCTATAAGTTCCATCCTTAAGCTTAAAAGCTCTAGGGTTTATTCCATATTCTTCAAATCCAAATTTTGAATACAAGTGTCTTGCTCTATCATTATCGCTAAAAACTCCTAATTCTACCTGTTCAAATCCATTTTCTTTAGCCTGCTCTAACGCGGTCTGCATCATAAAACTACCAAGACCCAATCCTGCATATTGCTGCCTAATAGACATTCCTAAGTATCCTCTATGAAGAAATTTAATGTGAGGTCTTACTACTCTCACTGCAAGATCTCCTACCATTTCATCACCGATATAGGCATTCACCATAAAGTCTTTTTCGTCTTCAGCTATACCCTCTAAAATGCCTTTTGTTCTTTCAAGATTGAAAGGTCCATCCTCTGGATATCTAGCCATAAAATGTGTTTCTGCTGCAACCGCTTCTCTGTGCTCTACTACTTTTTGCGCATCCACGGCTATGGCACTCCTTATTGTAACTTCTTGCCCATATGGTAAAACATATTTCTGTTGATTAATTATCATCCAATGTTGTCCTCACAAATATATTAAGTTCTTATATTACTACCCCATTACAATGATCAATCTGATGCTGGATAGATTCAGCTGTAAGCCCAGTATACTTGGCATGCTGTGGTTCAAAGTTTTGATTAAGGAAGTCAACCTCAATCTCTTCATATCTTGTACAAGGTCTTACTCCATCCAAGGAAAGACATCCTTCCTCAGTCTTATACTCGCCCTTCTTTTTGGTAATCTTTGGATTAATCATTACAAACTGAAAAGGACCCGCAGCAACAGCAATAATAGTCTTCTTCTCTCCAATCATATTGGCACACATACCAACACAGTGATCTATATTTGCTCTTAAAGTATCTAGCAGATCCTGTGCTATCTGCACATCCTTCTCTGTGGCAAGCTCGCACTTCTGCGCCAAAAACATTTGATTTCTAATTATCTCTCGTACCATATTTTTTCTATCTCCATATACTCTTACTTATTACATAGACTCCATCATGATAAGCACCTTCTCCTTCAAAGAAGATTTCAAATCCACACTTTTCTAAAACCCGACCTGATGCTTCATTTTCCAACAAACGAATACCATAAACTTCATCTACGCCAACTTTCTTTGCCACAATCGGAAGAAATGCTTTTACAGCTTCCGTTGCATAGCCTTTACATGTATGCTGTTTTGCAATATGGTATCCAATCTCCCATTTACCATCACCAATGGGAACAAGTTGAACATAACCTATATTCGCATCATCCTCTTTCAAAAGCACCGCATAGACCAATGGACCATCAGTGGAATTATATTGAGACATTAAGAACTCCACTGTCTCCCTGGCTTCTTCCATTGTTTCAAATACCTCATCTGGTACAAATCTTCTTATATCTTCATCTAAGGAATTTCTATGGACGTCAGCAACCATATCCATTGTCATCTCAACTATTAATAATCTATCTGTTTCAACTAATATATTCATAATAATTCCCTACAAAAATCATTTATCTCTTTTTTTCTAGGTTCTACATCTGCTTTTTATTCGATTGATGTCAATCCCATATGAGCAACAGACTCTATCTCAAGATGACCATAAAAATGTCCAATAGTACTGAAGATTCTTTCACATTCAGGCATATTAGGTCCTGTACGTACGGGACTACAATTTATAATTAGTGCTTTCATCTATTCTCTCTTTTCTTCCATACCAGCAGAATAATTGTAAAGGATAATAGCTGCGCTATTGCCACGCGAATGATCATCATCTCATCCACGCCGCTTTCTGTAATTACATGAAGCAGATTTGTAGCAATGCAATTGTTGAAGAATGCTCCAATGTTAATATCACCATCAATCAGATTATGGAGTGGTGTCACAATATGCCTTCCTCCATAACTACGTTTATGATATTGAAGAACACACACATCATGATAAATCCAAGACCAGTATGTACATCAGCTTCCCCAGTCAGGGAAAATCCGGTAGTGAAAATTCCAAATCCAATATCATACCCTTGGCTTTTGAGAATAATGATTTCTATACCATATGAAATAATAAACGAACACATGGCAATCAGTAATCCTATACCGATGTTTTTTATAAATCAAGTGTTGGCAAACCCTATATCAGACCATTTCCAGTTAAGGCCTCGCAGCACTATGAAAACCACGAGAATTCCAAATACCTTATTGATGAAATTCTCTCCAAAAATAGTTTCATCCATCCTAAGGACGATAGCTTCAAACCCATGTACTAATATCAGAATTGCAAATATTATCCAACAGGATAATAAGGTATTTTTTCTTATTTGCTCGTTCATTTAATTATGCCTCCTCATTGCAAACATTTTTGCTCTTCCATCCCATAGTCAAGGGTCGCTCCATTTTTCAATCCATAGACTGAAGGATATATATTATTCCATAGCTCATGACATAAAGGTGGACATAAATCATCCACTATAAACTCCTGTCCTTCCTTGAAAAACCCAAATCTACATTTACTCTTTGTAATTGTCAGCTTAACTTTTGGTATTGACATGCAAAAAATCCTACGGAAAACAAGAAACATAAACTCTTAATCTTCCGTAAAAGCAATGTTAACTACAAAAATGACTACGGTAAAAAAGGCTATAAAACGTGTATATTCCGTAAATTATCGTTTCATGAAAAATTCTTGCGAACCATAGCTGAGTAGTTGTCATATTGTCTAAATCCATATTTCTCATAGAATGGAATTGTTTTAGGATCAGATGGCATGATTTTCACATACAAGAGTTCCTCATACAAACTCATAATCTGTTTCATCAGGTTATCTCCAATGTGAAGGCCCTGATATGCTGGATCTACTAAAAGATAATGGAGAAATGCTACTGTCTCTCCATCATCCAAAGCGCGAACCAAACCAACTAGCTTGTCACCATCCCATGCGGATATGACTCTTGTAGAATTGTGCATCGCTCTGACTAATTTCTCTGGGTATTTTCCTGATTCCCAATTGACCGAAAGAAATAATCTCTGCAACTGATCAGCTGTAAATTCTTTAGTCTGCTTATACTCAATCATTCTGCCACTCCAAAAATTTAAATCATCTACTATACAAACTGAAATCTAACTAACCCTTTCTAATAACCATATTACATCTGCCCCACGATTCATCTTTATAGACAAATACATTCAAATCTGTCTTTCTTTCTGTAAATCCAACAGATTCGTAACACTTTTTTGCTCTTTCATTCTCAGGAAATACATTCAAATGAACTGCTTGTACATTCGTAATTTCAAATGCATACTTATCTGCTAGCCGAAGCATTTTCTTGCCTTTTCTGGAAGGATATACAAATCTTCAATCAAGCTGTTTGTTACAGAAACGACACCCACAGGAACTTCATCTACAAACATGAAAAACTCAGTTCCTTTCTGCATCTTATCGCTAATGTATTTCAACTGTCGTTCAGGTGAATGGCTTTCTATAAACTCCGAAGTACAAAAATCTCTATGTGATTCCTTCCACGATATAGAATGAATATTTGCAGCATCCATTATGTTATTTTCATTTACACGTATTATCATCCTATCCTCTATTACTTCCATGGACGATTTCCCTCTGTCCATCCTTTTTGCTTCCAATATTCCATGTCCTTAGGATTGTATCCATTCTTTTGAATCAATCGACATAGCATAAACCAAGCCTTTAATTTTATCCCTGGCTTTACTTTGCCATGATTGTTTTTTATATCAGCAGCTAGATTATCCATATCCTTATGTATCTTAGCCAATTTCTTTTCAGAAACTTCTTCCCAACTTGTGGCTGCTACAGCCATTCCATATTTATAAATCTTTGGAATTCCCCAATTGAAAAGACTGTCAGCCATATCCTTGTTGGTAGATTTCATTCCTGCCCCTGCTGCAGTACTTATGCAAACACCCTGCTTTTTAAACATTTTTTCCTCTGGTCTATGTACCATCCAGCGATAACCAAGATGATCCAAAAATGCCTTCATAGAACCAGTTGAATGCATTACATAAACAGGACTTGTAAGAATTACAACATCAGCCTCATCAAGAGCATCTACAATAGG
>JAFYYE010000137.1 GCA_017557715.1 Pseudobutyrivibrio sp. | reverse complement strand
TATGAGGATTTCCTTGCATTCCATAGCAAGTATTATCACCCTAGCAATTCATACATCTATGTATATGGTGATGTGGATATAGATGAGATTTTAGAGTATTTAGATACAAAATATCTCCGCTACTATGATTATCTGGAGGTAGATTCTGAAATTCAGATGCAGAAGCCTTTTGATAAGCCAGTGGAGAAGACAATAGATTATTCCATTGCGGCAGATCAGGATTTGGCTAACAATGCATATTTATCTTACAACGTGTGCATTGGTGATGTGCTAGACCCTAATATGTATCGTGCATTCGATATATTAAATTACGCTTTAGTTTCTGCACCGGGCGCTCCATTATACCAGGCTCTTATTGATGCAAACATAGCAGAAGATGTTGAGTGTTCTTTTGAATCATCACAGCGCCAGATGTACTTCAGTATTGTGGCGCGTGGTTCAAATGAAGAAGATAAAGAACGTTTTGTTCAGATTATTGAGGATACACTTCGTCAGGAGATTAAGAAGGGAATTGATAAGAAGACATTATTTGCTTCTATCAATGGTGAGCAGTTTAGAGCTCGCGAGCTTGATTTTGGTAGTATACCAAAGGGACTTATCATCGGTCTTCAGATGTTAGACAGTTGGCTCTATGATAAGAACCAGCCATTCCTTCACCTTCATTCTGTAGAGGTTTTTGATAAAATTAAAACAAGAGTTAACAATGGATTGTTTGATTATATTGCCGATGTTTATCTTCTTTCAAATAATCATAAGTCGATTGTTACACTTCGACCAAAGCAGGGGCTCACAAGCAAGGATGATGAAGAATTAAAGAATCGTCTTGCTGATATCAAGTCAAAGCTTTCAGAAGAAGAGATAAAGGAAATTGTTGAGCACACAGCATATTTAAAAGAATATCAGGAGACTCCAAGTCCAAAGAAGGATTTAGAGAAAATACCAATGCTTTCAAGACTTGATCTGACTCGTGAAGCCAGACCAGTAGACTTGGCAGTATACGAAGAAGATGGCACAACAATCCTTCATCATAAAGTTAGCACTAATGGAATTCACTATTTTAATATGGTGTTTGACATCAGCGATATTAGCAGAGAGTGGCTACCATATGTATCCATGCTTGAGCGTTTCATTGGATTAATGGATACAAGGTCATACAGCTACACAGACTTTAATAATGAGATGTATTTACATACTGGTGGAATCACTACCAATACATCAATCTATGAAAAGTTTAACTCTGACCAGGATTGCAGCATTACATTTGAGGTTCGTTCAAAGTTTATCTACGATGAAGCTGATGCCGCCAAAGATTTGGCTTTGGAAATGATGCTTCGTACAGATTTTTCTGATGAAAAGCGTTTGAAGGAACTCATTACTGCAGAGAAGTCTCACATGGAGGCGAACATCAGCGGTAGAGGAAATCAGATTGCTGCAACACGAGCTAGGGCAGGTTTCTCTAAAAAGGCAGCTATTTCAGAAGAGGCAAGCGGAATTACATTTTATCGCTTCCTTGTAGAACTAGAAGAGCATTTTGATGAGAGAAAAGAAGAAGTTATATCTAAACTTAATTTATTAACTAAGTATATTTTCTCAAAATCAAGAATAATAATTTCTTCTACAGGAAAGGCTGAAGTGCTTAATCAGGCAAAGAGAGTTTTAGCAGAGGTTAAGCCAGTTCTTTCAGATGAAAAATACGAATTTGGTGGATACGATTTTTCACCAAAGGCTGTTAAGGAAGCCCTTAAGGATGCATCACAGATTCAGTATGTTGCCATGGCTGGAGATTTTAGAAAAGCCGGCTACGACTATAATGGCACCTTCAAGATTTTGAATACTATTCTTGGCTATGATTATTTCTGGATAAAGGTAAGAGTTCAGGGTGGTGCCTATGGCTGCAACATGAATTCCAGCCGACAGGGAGATTTGGTATTTGTTTCATATCGTGATCCAAATCTTGCCGAGACACTTAAGGTATTTGAAGAAACTGGAGAATATCTCAGAAACTTCGATGCTGACGAAAGAGACATGACCAAGTATATTATTGGTACAGTCAGTGGCATGGACACACCACTTACACCTTCACAGAGAGGTTTGCGTGGATTAAATTGTTACTTATCTGGAATCACATATGAAGACATACAGAAAAATCGCGACCAAGTTCTTGATGCCACTGTTGAAGATATTCGAGCGCTTGCAGCACCAGTTGATGCAGCAATGGCTCAGCGTCACGTATGCGTCGTAGGTAATGAAGACGTGATTACAGAGAACAGTAATTTGTTTGATTCAATAGAAAGTTTATATTAGAGGAAAAGTATGAGTAATTTTAAATCAGGTTTTGTAACTATAGTTGGTCGCCCAAATGTTGGCAAAAGTACTTTGATGAACCACATCATCGGTCAGAAGATTGCCATCACAAGTAACAAACCACAGACAACCAGAAACCGCATTCAGACAGTTTATACAGATGATGAGGTTGGACAGATTGTTTTCTTGGATACACCAGGTATGCACCAGGCAAAGAACAAGCTTGGCGAATACATGATGACTGCTGCCAAGAGCACAATCAACGATGTTGATCTTATTCTTTGGTTGATTGAGCCAGATACAAAGGTTGGCGCGGGAGATAAGAAAATTGCTGAACTTTTATCAACAGCGGAAGCTCCTGTTATATTAGTTATCAACAAGATTGATATGGCAGATGGTGCAAAGGTTGGTGAGACAATTTCAGCATTTAAGGATTTATGCGATTTTGTAGAGGTTGTACCTGTTTCAGCTCTTCATGGTGAAGGTTGTGATGATTTACTTTCAACTATCTTCAAATATTTACCAGAAGGCCCTGCTTTCTATGATGAGGAGACAGTTACAAATCAGACTCTCAGAGAAATTACATCTGAGATTATCCGTGAGAAATCTCTTCACGCTCTTAATGATGAAGTACCACACGGAATTGCAATTGCCATTGACACTATGAAGGAGCGTCCTGGCAAAAGAGATATGTGGGATATAGAAGCTACAATTATTTGCGAAAAGAATTCTCATAAGGGAATTATTATAGGTAAGGGCGGTGCCATGATTAAGAAGATTGGTACAAATTCCCGTTATGAAATAGAGAAGCTTTTAGATGCAAAAGTCAATCTCAAGCTTTTTGTTAAGGTTAAGAAGGATTGGCGCGATAGTGATTACGAGCTAAAGAATTTTGGATACAAAAAAGAGGACTTATAATCAATGGGACTTGTTACCCTTACTGGAATAGTACTTTCCAGCTCTGATGTGGGAGAATTTGATAAGAGGCTTGTGATTCTTACCAAAGAATCGGGCAGGGTGACAGCTTTTGCAAAGGGCGCAAGAAGGCCTAATAATCCTATGGTTGCAGCTTGCTCGCCATTTTGCTTTGGTACCTTCGAGGCCTTTGAAGGAAGAAGCTCCTACCACATTTCTAAAGCCAACATTACTAATTACTTTAGAGATTTGGTTTTGGATTACGATAAGGTTTGTCTTGGTTCTTACTTTTTGGAAGTGGCGGATTTTTTATCTGTAGAGGGTGTTGATGAAAAACAACGTCTGGCACTTTTATATCAGAGCTTAAAAGCATTGGAATCTGGAAAGTTTTCCCACAGACTTCTTAAAAATATATATGATTTGAAGACTTGGGTGATAGATGGTGAATATCCCAACGTATTCCAGTGCTGCAATTGTGGAAAAAAGGAAAATCTTTCGGTATTCTCGTTGAAAAGACATGGAATGCTATGCAATGATTGTGGAGCGCTTGAATCAGGCACAGATATTTCCCAGTCAACACTTTATACAATGCAATTCATTGTTTCATCTAAGATAGAAAAGTTGTATACTTTTGTACTGAATAATGAAACGGAAGAAGAATTGACTAGAATTTTGTCCGCTTATAGATTAAACTATAGGGCGCACAAATACAAAAGCGAGGAATTTTTATGACACAAAAGAGACCTGTTGGAGGAAAAGGTGGAATGCGCAGTAGAAATACCGCCAGTCCTACAAGACAGGGAGTTGCCTCTAAAGAGCTTCAGGAGGCCAGAAGACGTAGAAGACAAAAGGAAGTAATGCGTAATCGCATTATATTTGGAGTAGCATGCGTAGCTATATTGGCTTTGCTAATTTTAGGAATAGTTAAGCTTGGCGGAGCATTGCTTGGTTCAGGAAAAGCTGCAGCATCTTCCACACTTACATTTGAAGAGAGTGGACAGGTTGTTTTTGAAGAAGTAGCTGATTTTGATGCGAGCACCTATTCACGTTCAGAGTTTAAAAGCTACACTAAGGACTTGATTAAAGAATTCAATGATTCACACGGAGATGGCTCTATAAAACTTGACCGTCTCAGATTCAAAGCTAATCAAGTTTACATAAAAACTACCTATAAAGATGCAGATTGTTATTCAGCATTTACCTCATACAAGACATATAATGGCTCTTACGAAGGTGCAGTTAGTGCTGGTTATGATTTTGCTACTTTATTCTGCACTACTGAGTTTGATAAAAAGGGCGAAGCACGTACAGTTTCACCTGAAGAGGATTTTTCTGATTTAGATGTGGCTGTCGTCAGTGAAAACGTGACAGTTAAGGTGCCAGGTCAGATATATTACATTTCAGATACATCTACCGATTTAGTAGACGCTAATACTGTTAGCATAAAGCAGGCAGATGGCAACGACGATGCTACCGATTTAGTGTACATCGTATATTGGGCAGGAAAATAATATATATATTTAATATAGAGAGGAAATAATTATTATGGAAAAGACAATGGACAAAATCATTGCTCTTGCAAAGGCAAGAGGCTTTGTATATGCAGGCTCTGAGATTTACGGTGGTCTTGCTAATACATGGGACTACGGAAATCTTGGCGTTGAGCTTAAGAACAATGTGAAGAAAGCTTGGTGGCAGAAGTTCGTTCAGGAGAATCCATACAACGTTGGTGTTGATTGCGCTATTCTTATGAACCCACAGACATGGATTGCTTCAGGACATCTTGGTTCATTCTCAGATCCTCTTATGGATTGTAAGGAATGCCACGAGCGTTTCAGAGCTGACAAGATTATCGAGGATTTTGCAGCTGAGAACAACATCGAGCTTAAGGGTTCTGTTGATGGTTGGACAAAGGACGAGATGAAGGAATTCATCGAGAGCAACAACGTTCCATGTCCTACATGTGGAAAGCACAACTTCACAGACATCCGTGAGTTCAACCTTATGTTTAAGACATTCCAGGGTGTTACTGAGGATGCTAAGAATACAGTTTACCTTCGTCCAGAGACAGCTCAGGGTATTTTCGTAAACTTCAAGAACGTTCAGCGTACATCACGTAAGAAGGTTCCATTTGGTATTGGCCAGATTGGTAAGTCTTTCAGAAATGAGATTACACCTGGTAACTTCACATTCCGTACTCGTGAGTTCGAGCAGATGGAGCTTGAGTTCTTCTGCAAGCCAGGTACACAGGATGAGTGGTTCCAGTATTGGAGAGGCTTCTGCCGTGATTGGCTTATGAGCCTTGGTATGAAAGAGGATGAGATGCGTCTTCGTGACCACGATCCAGAGGAGCTTTCATTCTACTCTACAGGTACTACAGATATCGAGTTCTTATTCCCATTTGGTTGGGGCGAGCTTTGGGGTATTGCCAGCCGTACAGATTACGATCTTACACAGCATCAGAATGTTTCTGGTCAGGATCTTACATACTTCGATGATGAGACAAATGAGAAGTACTTACCATACGTTATCGAGCCATCACTTGGTGCAGATCGTGTAGTTCTTGCTTTCCTTTGCGCAGCATACGATGAAGAAGAGGTTGGTAAGGATGGAAAGAGTGATGTTCGTACAGTTCTTCACTTCCACCCAGCACTTGCACCTGTTAAGATTGGTGTACTTCCACTTTCAAAGAAACTTAATGAAGGCGCTGAGAAGGTATTTGCAGAGCTTTCTAAGAAATATAATTGTGAATTTGATGACAGAGGTACAATTGGTAAGAGATATCGTCGTATGGACGAAATCGGAACACCATTCTGCATCACTTACGACTTTGACTCTGAGGAGGATCACATGGTTACAATTCGTCACCGTGACTCTATGGAGCAGGAGCGTATAGCAATCGCAGACTTAGATGCATACTTTGCAGACAAGTTCACTTTTTAATTCATTAAAAATGAAAAGGAGAGATGCTATGGAGAATTTAAATGTAGAGGAAGTTGAGCTTGATGATGTTACTTCAACTGAGGATTCTCAGCCAGAGGTAAATGTTACTTCTATCGAGCTTGATAATGGTGAGGATTTATTACTTTCGCAGATTGATGCATTTCGCGAGAAGGCAACTCAGCTTCAGCAGCTTATTTTAGCAAAAGAGCAAAAGGCTGCTGAGCTTGAAGCACTTGTTCAGGAAAAAGAAGCTATTAACATTCAGCTTCAGGATGAACTTAATAAAAAACAAGAGGAGGCAGATAGCTTAGTTGCTGATGTTGAGACTCAGGTCGACAGAATGATGCAGGTTGTTAAGAACAACATGGATCAATTGGAACTTGACATTAAAGGCCAAGTGAACGATAATCAAGAGTCTTATGAAACACATAACAAGAATTTGCAGGATACACTTAGAAATGTTTCTGCAGGTCTTGATAGCATTCAGAACGAGCTTTCTGAAAAGACACATTCTGAGTCAGTTCATTTATACCGTTTGATTCAGGATTTATTAAAGGAGCATGACAACAGTGAGGAGCAGGCTACAAAGGCTTTAGAGCATTACAGCTCACTTAAGAAGCTTTCAGTAGCAGTAATTATCCTTCTTGTTGCAAATCTTGGGGTTGGTATTGTGGGTTTATTACTTTCATTTGGAATTTTTTAAGATAGTTTATTTTTTGGAGGTACTATGCCGAATACGGTTTATATTATCGGACACAAAAACCCTGATTCAGATAGCGTTTGCGCAGCAGTTGCATACGCCTATTTGAAGAATGCCACATCTAATAATGGCACTATTTACGAAGCTAAAAAGGCGGGTCAACTCAACGAGGAGACCCGTTATGTTTTGAATCGTTTCAACATCCAGGAGCCGGAGACAGTTATGGACGTTGGAGCACAGCTTACAGATATCGAATATCGTAAGCTCGACCCAGTTGATGGTCATATTTCTCTTAAGAAGGCATGGGAAATCATGCTTGATAGAGACGTAGTTACACTTCCAGTTGTTGGAAAGACTGGAAAGCTTGAAGGCGTTATCGTAAATGGAGATATTGCTTATTCTTATATGGATGTTTACGACAACAGCATTCTTTCTCGTGCTAGAACACAGTACAGCAATATTATCGGCACACTTAACGGTAATCTTGTTACTGGTAATCCACACGCTTACTTTGTAAAGGGAGCAGTTGTTATCGCTTCTAGCAACAGAGAAGACTTAAAAGAAGATATCAATGTAGATGATTTGGTAATTGTTGGAAATATCACAGCACGTCAGGCAATCTGCATCGAAGCTGGATGTAGCTGCCTTGTTGTTTGCGGCGCTAACCATGTTGAGCCTGAAATCATCAGACTTGCAGAGGAGCATCAGTGTGTACTTATCACTACTGAGTATGATACATTCACAGTTGCTCGTCTTATTCATCAGGCAATGCCAATTCGTCAGTTCATGCAGAAGGATGATATCATCAGTTTCGAATTAGACGATTATGTGGATGATGTTCGCGAAATCATGAAGTCAGTTCGTCACCGCGATTTCCCAATTCTCGATGAGAACAGACATTATGTTGGAATGGTTTCACGTCGTCTTCTCTTAAATATGCAGAAGAAGCAGGTTATTCTTGTGGATCACAATGAGAAATCTCAAGCTGTTGATGGTCTTGATCAGGCAGAGGTTTTAGAGATTATCGATCACCACAGACTTGGTTCATTAGAGACTGTTTCACCTATTTACTTCAGAAATCAGCCAGTTGGTTCTACAGCTACAATCGTATCTATGATGTACGAGGAAAAGGGCGTAGAGATTCCAAAGCACATTGCAGGAGTACTTTGCTCGGCAATTATTTCTGATACACTTATGTTCCGTTCACCTACATGTACACCTGTAGATGAAGCAAAGGCTAGAATGCTTGCAGATATCGCTGGTGTAGATGTTGTAGAGCTTGCAACATCAATGTTCGAAGCAGGAAGTGATTTCAAGGACAAGACTCCAGACCAGATTTTCCACACAGATTACAAGGTATTCACAAGTGGAGATATTAAGTTTGGTGTTGCTCAGGTTAGCTCAATTTCTAAGAGCCAGCTTGATTCTATCAAGGATGGAATTAAGAGCCATATGAGCAATTTAAAGAGTTCTTCAGACTTAGATGCAGTATTCTGTATGCTTACTGATATTCTTAATCAGACAACAGAGCTTCTCTTTGTTGGTGATGATGCTGATAAGATTATTGCAGATGCATTTAGAATGCCTGTAGCTAAGGATAGCTATATCTTAAAGGGTGTTGTTTCTAGAAAGAAGCAGCTCATTCCACCTATCATGGAGTCATTACAGGAATAGGAAGTGAATAAAGGACTTCAGAAATTTTTGTAAAAAATTTTTGAAGTCCTTGTTTTTGCCTTACCCACAGTATATAATTCAAATATCATCAAGGTATAATTCATTAGTCGGATCGACTTTTAATTCCATGACGTAAATTATTGTTTAAATACTATTTAAGGAGAGTTAAATGAGAGAAAAATACGAGAGTTTAGCGGTTGCGGTTCTACGTGATTTGGCAAAAGCTAGAGGAATAAAAGGCGTTTCCTCTATGAAAAAAGCCGAATTAGTTGAAGCTATGCTTGCGCAGGACGAAATCGATGCAAAAGAAGCAGCAGCTAAAGAAACTCCAGCAAAGGAGACAGAGTCAAAAACGGCTCCAGTAAAGGCAGAGAACGAAAGAATGCCTAGACCAGAGCGCCCAAAGAGACCAGAGCGTCCAGAACGTCCAGAAAAGGTTGAAAAAACTGAGAAGGTAGAGCGTAACGAAAACGTTCCTCAGGACATCCCTACAGATGGACTTCTTTCTGCAAGCGGTATTTTGGAAGTTATGAGCGATGGTTTCGGATTTATTCGTTGCGATAACTACATGCCAGGTACTGAGGATGTTTACGTTTCTCAGTCACAGATTAAAAAGTTCAATCTTAAGACTGGAGATATTATCATTGGTAAGAAGCGTTTCAATAACCCAACTGATAAATTTGCAGCTCTTATGATTATAGATACTATCAACGGCTACGACCCGGCGGCAGCTACAAGACGCCCTAATTTCGAGGACCTTACACCTATTTTCCCTAATGAGCGAATTCGTCTTGAGCGTCAGAAGAGTTCGGTTGCAATGCGTATCGTTGATTTGGTCAGCCCTATTGGTAAGGGCCAGCGTGGTATGATTGTTGCCCAGCCTAAGGCAGGTAAGACTACACTTTTAAAAGAGGTTGCAACCTCAGTTAATTATTCACATCCAGATATGCATCTTATCATTTTGCTTATCGACGAGCGTCCTGAGGAAGTTACAGATATGAAGGACACTATGCGAAACAGCAAGAATGTTGAGGTTATATATTCTACTTTCGATGAAAGCCCAGAGCACCACAGACGTGTTTCCGAGATGGTTATCGAGAGAGCGAAGCGCCTTGTTGAGCACGGTCAGGATGTTATGATTCTTCTTGATTCAATCACCCGACTTGCTCGTGCATACAACCTTACAGTTCAGCCATCAGGACGTACACTTTCAG
>JAFYYE010000136.1 GCA_017557715.1 Pseudobutyrivibrio sp. | reverse complement strand
GTAAATACCTGCACTGACAAGAGCAAGTGATATAAGATATTTTATACTTAAATTGGTCCATTCTGCAAGGAACACAGCCGAAAGAATAGCCCCGAAAATGGGATTGGTAAATCCGTATATGGTAACTGATGATACTGGATTGTATTTCAAAAGAATACCCCACAGTGAATATGCAACAGAGGAAATCAGTGCCATGTATATTAACAGGATAATTCCTGGCGCTGTGGTTATATGTATTCTGGCTCCTGAAATAAGAGCTACTAAAATCATAACAAGTCCGCCCAGCATAAACTGATAGCCACTAAGAGTCACAGGATTTTCTTTTCTGGAATATTCTTTTATAAGCACTGATGAAATAGCATAGGATACTGAAGCAATGAGGATAAAGCCCTCACCATTTATGGCAAAGCCACTTCCTAAATCTCCACCACTAAGGCTCACAAGAATCACACCTGCTGCACCTAAGATACATCCTAATATTTTATTTCCAGTAAGCTTCTCCTGTTTTCTTACAAGGCTGGCAAGCAGGATAGCAAAAAAAGTGCTCATTCCATTTATGATGGAAGATTTTACTCCAGTGGAATGGGCAAGTCCTATGTAGAAGAAAAAGTACTGGATGATAGTCTGAAATAAGCTCAGGTTGATTATGTGCCTGGCTGATTCCTTCTTTGGGTACAGAAATTTCTTCTGCAAAAGTGATCCAAATATAATGGTAAGAATTCCTGCCAGGAAAAATCTGGTTCCTGCGAAAAGAATCTGTGACATCACATCTGATGACTCTATCCCAAATAAGGCATACCCTATCTTGATACATGGAAATGCACTGCCCCATAACAGGCAGCAAAGAATAGCAAGTAGGAATACTACTATTTTATTGTTAAATGTGGATCTTTTTTCCATGTAATAATGCTCTCCTAGTTTAGGAAATTCGTCTGTAATCTGGAATTCCTAATATTTTTGCAGCCTCTGTAAAATACTCCTCATCAATATAAGGCCAATTCACTGGATTTCCTGTAGCATCCTGCTGAAGAGTTATGGCTGTACTGATTAATTGAGGGGTGATATCTATGCCTGTTTTCAAAACATAAATATAATTAGAAATGAACCACTGTCCCTTTTCCATTAGTCCTTTTTCATAGCAGGAATTAATTACATAATCCACATCATATGGTAGATTTAAAAATTCTGCTGTCCAGGATGGTCCATCTGGCTCTGACACATCACTTCCATGCAAAACAAGACACTGGGCAACCCCCGGTGCATCAATAGCAATTCCTGTTGAGCCTGTATTAAAATAACGCTTCCCCTTATAGTCCATTCCTCCCTGATAGTGAGTATGGGCGGCAATCAGATAGTCGGTATCTATTTTATCAAGCCAGACCTTTGTGTTATCCCCCTCCAGCTGCATAAGCTCCCTTGAATTCTCAGGACTGCCGTGACAACAGGTGATAGAAGGATATCCGTCACACTCATACTTGAAAGTGATTGGGAGTGATTCAAAAAAATCTATGTCCTTGTCTGTCAGCAAATCTAATGTGTAAAGTAAATTACCACTTGCAGAATTATAAATCCATTTTGGTGCATCAGACTTTCCGCGGAGAACATTTCTCTGATTAATAATGTACTCCTCGCGATTTCCTCTAAGAACCTTTACACTGTATTTTCCCATCAGCTCATAAATGAACTGCATGGTCTCAACTGTGTCAGTAGTATCAGATACAAAATCACCCAGAAGGAAAAACTCTGTGATACCTCTGTTTACCATATAATCTACAGCTGTCTTGAAGGCTGTATAGTTGCTGTGAATATCTGCAATTACTCCAATTTGTTTTTTCACTCAATTAGTCCTCCATGGAAGAGACATTCGTAAACCATTTTCTTTTTGTAGAAAATCTTTTCAATGCCACTGAACCATTTGTAGTCCCCATCCTTATAAATCAAATCATGTGACTTTAATCTGGATGGAATAGTCTCAGCCCCCTTGCCTGCATAAGTTGCTTTTTTAGCAGTGACTAGAAAATTCACAAGCTTCTTGTCCATTTTTATTTACCCCCACGTAATTTCAACCCATTTAGCATTATGCCATAATCTTATATTTAATTCGTATATACGAATCTTCTAAAGCCTCAACCTTTTCCAGTTTCAATACTCCAAGCTTATTGAGCTCATCTGTACCTGTCATAGATTTTCCATCTATCAATGTGGAGGTATCTTTTCCTCCAACAAGTACTGGTGCCACCACGATATCCACATAATCAAATAGTTTTTCTCGTAAGAATAAACCATTTAATGTACCACCGCTTTGGACAGTCAATCTTTCACAGCCATATTTCTCCTTCAACTCAACTAAAGCTGCTCCAAGATTCTGCTCTTCCTGATAAATGATGTGAAGATTATCCTCTGAAACATTAAATGCTGGATGATTTTTGTTTGAAGTTATAACTACAAAATTTTTAGACTTTGCACAAAACCACTTCACGCCATGCTCAGTCAAATGGCTATTATCCAAAACCGCAAAAGATACTATAGTCTTCTCTGGAAGAGGCAATTCATTTACACCCATCTTCTGCTGCACACGACCTGTATTAAAAGACCATAAATCTGTAGTCTGCTCTATTCCATAATATTGATGAAGGCCCTCCTTCAGCCCTTCAATATTTGGAAAGTCCTTGTCATAGTCCACTTCATCAGTGGCACCAGGGCTTATCTTTCCATCCACAGACATAAGCATAAACAAAGTAGTAATTGGTCTGTTACTCATATAAAATTCCCCCTAATCTATTCTAATATTTATTCTGCCGGAAAATTAGCTGCTAAAACCTGATACACACCCTTTTCCTTCCATGAAGGGCAGATGTGATTTGCAGCATCCTTAACCACGTCAGGTGCTGTCTCAACAGCATAGCTTTCAGTAGCACACTTAAGCATACCAATATCATTATTGTTGTCACCAAATACCATAGTTTCATCTGGTGAAATACCATAAAACTTCTGGATAAACTTAAGAGCATTTCCCTTATCCACAGACTTATCCATAAAATCTACCCAGTCTTCACCAGCCATAGTGACCTTCAGGCGATCCTTCCACTCTGGAATAAGAATCTCATCACCGATTGATCTGATAGATGGTCTTTTGAAAATAGAGGCTTTGATAATATTTGAACCTTCTGTCAAAACGTCATCTACCTGCTTGTAATCACACTTATACTGTGTCTCGATGAAATTGATAAAATCAGGATTCTTTGACTCGATATAAGTAATTCCTGGTCCCTCGCAAATCATCTCACAATCTTCAAAAGTTCTAAGCTCTTTTATAAGCTCATCAAGATATTCTGGATTCATATTTACGATATTTAAATCCTTGCCGCGGCACTTTACGTGAGCACCATTATCAGCAATGAAAATCAAATCATCCTTAACATCCTTGAATAATTTTTCAATGCTGGAATACTGTCTGCCACTGGCAATACAGACAATAATATCTCTTCTTCTGAGCTCCCTTACCATCTCGATAATCTCTGGATAAATATCAGGAGAAGCGTCCTTTACTAATGTTCCATCTACATCTGTTGCAATAAGTTTAATCATTCAAATACCTTCTTTTTTCTCATTTCTTGAACTACATCATATAGTAACATATTTGGATGATTTGATGGGGCTTTTTATATTTCAGGATGAAACATTAAAGAATGTTTTAATATGCAATACACTCGTATAATCTTTCAACTATCTCAGCCTTCTCATACCCTTTTCCGATAAATACAACCTGATTACATCTGTCGCCGTAGGTTTCATCCCAATCGTCCATGATATCTGGAAAATCCGCCACTACCGGTGCCAGCTGTTCCTCTGGCCAAGAAGATACCCACTCAGTTACCTCTGTGATAGATGCGTTTCGTCCCGCCTGTTCAAAAAGCTGCACGTGCTTCCAATCATCAGAAAACCAGATGTATCCCTTTGAGCGAATAAGCTGCTCAGGGTAATCCTCAATAAGCTGATTACAAATACTACTTTAGAAGAACCAATACCACATTATAGTATTGAACAAATAGTTCGAATACCAATTGTAATAGCTGCTGGCATATGTTGGATACCAATATGTATTACGGTATGAGTGTCTTCTGATTGGTGCATTGTCCTCTACAACATACTTGGTTAAATCAGGGCAGATTCCATCTGAATCACCTGTTCCATGCCAATAATTTGGACTAGTAGTTTCTCCTGTACCCATAATGCACTTGCCTGTCACAAGGTTACGGTCTGTTCTATATGACAAAGTGATGTTTCCATTGATTGGTTGAGTCTCTTTTTCAAAACTATAACCACCCTCAAGATATGCTCTGTCTGTGTCGATTGTTCCTCTTCCAGAAACAGCTGCTCCACCTCCGAGAATGTCACGATTGCCTGTAAGATTCATTCCAAATCCACCTACAGCAATTACCTTTCCATCGCCGTAGATAGTTCCATTATTAAGTGTGATAGCATCTCCTCCCATAGAAGAAAGCTGAGACTCTCCACCACCAAATACAGCTAAAACAGATCCATCCGGAACAATAAGCTTTCCTTTAACTGCCAATCCCTTCTGACCAACACCATAGTCAGCCGCTTCATCGCCTTTTATATATACATTACCTTTAACGTAAACAGTTCCATCCGTAACGACAACCGGATTGCTGTTGTTACGATTGATATCATCTCTTGCTGAATAATTAGTATGAGAAACGATTCTTGCGTTTTCCAATGTGGAACCGTTCATCATTCTAATCTGTCCATTGATAACTGAGCCATGAGTAAAGCCTGCATCCGCTCCATAATCAATGTAATCTACGGAAAGTGTTCCGCCCCTATGAACCTCTAAAATACCTTCTATAGTAGATTGTCTTAAAGATAACTTACCACCATTCTCAACTACAATTTTCACACCACTGTGAACACGTGTGTTAAGCATAGTAAGATTGCAGCCTCTTGGAATTACAAGAGTTTGTGGTGGCACCTCTCCATTTGTAAGAGATATTACCGAACCAAGCTCTGCATATGTTCCTGTAGTATGACTACCATACCATGCCTTAATATCCTTTGGGACTGTAACTACATCTGCACCCAAATCGCTAATATACCAAGGCTTTTGATCATAAATATATTTGCCATCACTAGTCTGTGTAGCATTGTCATAATTTAAAACTTCAATAAGCTTTCCGTTCAATTCATAAACTGTAAAATCTACAACATTGCTAATTGCAACACGATTTTCTGTATCTGTAAACTGAACTGAAATCTTATAGTCACCAGCCTGCTCTGGTTTTCCAGTAATAGCAACTGTTCCATCCCAAACATTGTACCCTACTTCTATACCAGGACATTCTGGCTCAACAAGCACCTTTGTTTTGGTATGGTCTGGATTAATTTTTACTGCATCTTCAACATTTTCAAAATAACTGAGAGGATGCCAGCTGTCTTCTGGAACAGATTCTCTGTCAGTCTCTTTATCAACTAATGCCGCCTCAAGCTTCACCGCATTTACACCTGTTGAAACATAAGATACTGTGGTAGCACTT
>JAFYYE010000135.1 GCA_017557715.1 Pseudobutyrivibrio sp. | reverse complement strand
TGGAATATCTAGGTCCTACTGATGTGTTCATTTCATTGAAGGAAACAAAGGTTGGGTGCAAATGGAATCTTGCTGATGAATCATCTCTTAATCTTATAGAAAAGAATATAGATATTCTTACAGATAGGCTTGCCGCAAAGGGTTTCACTTGCACTTCAGAAATGACCTGTGGAGAACCTAGAACCAGCTTTGTTGAAGATTTTTTAGGTGCGCCACCAATTGAAGTGGAAAATAAGACCGAGGGTTTGGTTCACAGATATAGTTTTGACATGAGAGCTTGATTTTTATCTTTTCAGGATTGCTTTGAGGGCTTATAATGGCTGAGGAAAAAACATTTGATAAAAACAAAACAGCTGTTGCACTTTCCTATGAGGCTGGAGATACTGCGCCTAAAATTCTTGCGTCAGGCAAGGGATATGTGGCAGAGCAAATTATTGAGGAAGCTAAAAAAGCAGATGTTCCATTTTATCAGGATAATGAATTAGCTCAGACTTTAAGTAAGCTAAATATTGGAGATGCGATTCCCCCAGAATTATATGAGGTAGTTGCAGAGATTTTAGTATTTGTTAATGATATGGAAAAACTTAAGGCAAAGCTTGGAAGATAAGGATTTATGAATAATAGAAAACAGGGAAATGAGTTTGAGAGCCTTGCTGCAGATTTTCTTAGGCGAAGTGGTATGCGTGTCCTTCAGCAAAATTATTATTGCAAGATGGGCGAAATTGATATCATTGCCAAAGACGAAGAATATCTTGTTTTTGTAGAAGTGAAATATCGCAAAAATAAGAGGACAGGTTCTGCTGCAGAGGCTGTTAATTTTAATAAAATGAGAAAAATCTCCAGATGTGCTGATGTCTATATGATGCAGCACAGAATGAGTAGCGATACAAGTGTGAGATTTGATGTAGTAGCAATTGAGGAAGGACATTTATCGCATTATAAAAATGCATTTGAGTATATACCAGTATGTTAAATTCAAGTCATAAAATAAAACATGTTATGGAAGGAAGTCCGGCGGAACAGGCGGGGCTTTTACCAGGAGATATAATTACAAAGATTAATGATGTAGAGCTTGTAGATATTTTCGATTATCATTATTATTCCGATGATGCGGATATCAATGTTGAGCTTTTGCATGAAGATGGCACCACTTCATCTGTTTTTGTAAAAAAAGAAGATGGTGAAGATTTAGGCGTTATTTTCTGCAATGGTCTTATGGATGATTATAAGTCTTGCTCTAATAAGTGTGCTTTTTGCTTCATAGATCAGATGCCTCCTGGAATGCGTGAAACTTTATATTTTAAAGATGATGATACTCGCTTATCATTTTTACAGGGTAATTATGTTACTCTCACAAACATGAAAATGGCAGATTTGGATAGAATTATTGCTTATAAGTTGGGACCTATCAATATATCTGTTCATGCAACCAATCCAGAGCTTAGAATGAAGCTTTTGCATAATCGATTTGCTGGAGATATTTTAGATAAGATTCGTAAGCTTTATGAAGCTGGGATTCCTATGAATGCACAGGTGGTTTCCTGCCCAGGGCTTAATGATGGACCTGAGCTTGATAGAACCATTAGTGATTTGCTTCAGTTTGCGCCAGTAATGAGTTCTATGTCAGTTGTACCAGTTGGTATTACAAAGTATAGAGATGGTCTTTTCCCTCTCAGAACTTATACAGCTGAAGAGGCTGGAGCTGTTATAGATCAGATAGAAAAATGGCAGCAGATTGCCATGGAAAAGATAGGTAATCATTTTGTTCAGGCTTCTGATGAGTGGTACATTTTGGCAGGACGTAACCTTCCTGAAGCAGATAGATATGATGGTTTTATTCAGCTTGAGAATGGTGTGGGAATGCTTCGTCTCTTGAAGGAAGAGGTTCTTGACGCTTTAGAGGATATTAAAAAGCCATTATTTATGAAGCGAAGACATGTTACCATTGCAACAGGCAAGCTTGCAGCACCATTTATGAAAGAACTTAGTGAGTTAATCACTGAGAAATTCAATAAGGTTTCCGTTGATGTGGTGCCTATTACAAATGATTTCTTTGGTGAAGAAATTACTGTTTCCGGATTAATTACTGGACAGGATTTGATTTCACAACTTAAAGATAGAGACTTGGGAGATAACCTTCTTTTATCTTGCACAATGCTTCGTGCCCAAGAGGAGGTTTTCCTTGATGATATAACATTGTCTGAGCTTGAGTCTGCTTTACAAGTAAAGACTCGTATTGTACAATCAGACGGTCGAGATTTGGTTCTCGCGATTATAGGAAAAGAGAGGTAAATTATGGCTAGACCAGTCGTTGCTATAGTAGGACGTCCTAATGTTGGAAAGTCCACATTATTTAATGCTCTTGCAGGAGAGCGTATTTCAATTGTTAAAGACACACCAGGTGTTACACGAGATAGAATCTATGCCGATGTTTCGTGGCTCAATTACGATTTCACTATGATTGATACAGGTGGTATTGAGCCAGATTCTAAGGATATTATTCTTTCACAGATGAGAGAACAGGCACAGATAGCTATCGATACAGCTGATGTTATCATTTTCCTTGTTGATGTTAAGCAGGGCTTACAGGATAGTGATTCTAAGGTTGCAGATATGCTTCGTCGTTCTCATAAGCCTGTTGTCCTTGTAGTTAACAAGGTTGATAGCTTTGAGCGTGATATGGCTGAGGTTTATGAGTTCTATAATCTTGGAATTGGTGATCCTATTCCGGTGTCTGCATCAAGCCGCCTTGGCTTTGGTGATATGCTTGATAAGGTAGTAGAATATTTCCCAGAGCCTTCTGCAGAGGAAGAGGAGGATGACACTCCACGTATCGCTGTTATTGGTAAGCCAAATGTAGGAAAGTCATCTCTTATCAATAAGCTTTGCGGTGAGGAAAGAGTTATTGTTTCTGATATTGCAGGTACTACAAGAGATGCTGTTGATACACGAGTTA
The DNA here is from genome assembly GCA_017557715.1 of Pseudobutyrivibrio sp. Taxonomy (GTDB): domain Bacteria; phylum Bacillota; class Clostridia; order Lachnospirales; family Lachnospiraceae; genus Pseudobutyrivibrio. Next base: position 4,423 of record JAFYYE010000135.1, on the reverse strand, counting down.
GATACAACCATAAGGATTATATTTTTATTGATACAGCAGGTCTTCGTCGTAAGAGTAAAATTAAGGAAGACCTTGAGCGTTATTCGATAGTTCGTGCAGTTGCTTCTGTAGAAAAGGCCGATGTTGTAATTATTATGATTGATGCTACTGAAGGCGTTACAGAGCAGGATGCTAAGATCGCTGGTATTGCCCACGAACGTGGAAAGGGTATAATTATTTGTGTAAACAAATGGGATGCCATTGAGAAAAATGACAAGACTATGAAAGAGCACGAGACAAAGATTCGCCAGATTCTTTCATTTATGCCATACGCATCAATCCTTTTCATTTCTGTAAAGAGTGGACAGCGTCTTGGAAAAATCTATGAGACTATTGATGCAGTTATTGAGAACAACTCAATGCGTATTGCTACAGGTGTTCTTAATGAAATTGTTACAGAGGCAGTTGCTCTTCAGCAGCCTCCTACAGATAAAGGAAAGAGACTTAAGATTTTCTATACTACTCAGGTAGCAGTTAAGCCACCTACTTTCGTTATTTTTGTAAATGAGAAGTACCTTATGCACTTCTCATATGTACGATATCTTGAGAACCGAATCAGAGATGCATTTGGCTTCGAAGGAACATCTCTGAAATTTATAATTAGAGAGAGAAAGGAAAACGAATAATGATTATTGGGAGAATTGTTGCTGTATTAATTGGTTATTGCTTTGGAATGATTTTGATGGGCTATTTTATTGGCAAGTCAAAGCATATCGATTTAACAAAGGTTGGTAGTGGAAATGTTGGTTCCACAAATACAATGCGTAATTTAGGTGTACCAGCGGGTCTTATTACATTGCTTTGGGATTGCTTCAAATGTGTCGTGGCTTGCTTTGTTGTTTGGCTCACATTTCATCGTTTTTTTGATGATGTAAGTATTTACATGGTTTACGCTGGCCTTGGTACAGTCCTTGGACATGATTTTCCATGTTACATGCACTTTAAGGGCGGAAAGGGTGTAGCATCTACACTTGGCTTTATTATTGCGTTGTTCCCAATGGGACTTCCAATTCCTGCATGTATATTCATTGCAATTGTAGCAATTACACGCTATGTTTCTCTTGGCTCAATAATTGGTGTTCTTTCCTTTGCTCTTGAGATGCTTGTTGGCGCATATTTTGGATTAGTTCCTTTTGAAGGTTCTGAGCTTGTTGAAGTGCTTGTCATTTGTTGCTTCGTATCAGCACTTGCCATCGCACTTCACCACGCAAATATTAAACGTTTATTGAATGGAAATGAAAATAAATTCTCGTTCCATCCAGAAACAAGAGCATAGTTATTGGTAATCTAGCTGGTAGATAACAAGCTATTATATTTCTTAAGCGAAGCTTTCTTCAGCTGAGCGTAGAAATCATAATGCTTGTTATCGTAACCAGCGATATTTTTATAAAGACTAGAGGTATTTTATGGCTAGAATTAGTGTTTTAGGCGCAGGTAGCTGGGGCATAGCCTTAGCTGTCATGCTTAATAAGAATGGACATGAGGTAAAGGTTTGGTCACATAGACAATCGCAGGTAGATCAAATGAATGACACTCATACCAGTGATAAGATAAAGGGAGTGAAGCTTCCTGAATCTATGATTTTTACAGCAGATATTGAAGATGCTACAAAGACAGCAGATGTTGTTCTTATGGCAGTTCCTTCAAAAGCTACTAGAGAGACTGCTGAAAAAATCAAACCATATGTTAATGATAATCAGATATTTATTACTGTTACAAAGGGTATTGAAGAGGAGACTCTTTTCACTCAGACAGAAATTTTAGAGGATGTTTTAGGTTCCGAAAAACGTATATGCGTTTTATCTGGCCCAAGCCACGCAGAAGAGGTTGTAGTATTTAAGCCTACTCTTGTTGTTGCTGGTTCTACCGACAGACAGACATCTTTATTCGTTCAGAATCTATTTATGAATAAATACTTTAGAGTTTATTCATCTCCAGATGTTAAGGGTATAGAAGTAGGTGCAGCTCTTAAGAATGTTATTGCCCTAGCAGCTGGTATGTCTGATGGTCTAGGTTTTGGTGATAATGCGAAAGCAGCGCTTATTACCAGAGGTATTAAAGAGATATCTGCCCTTGCTGTAGCTATGGGTGGACAGGCTGAGACATTAGCCGGACTTACAGGCGTTGGTGATTTGATTGTTACATGTTCATCTATGCATTCACGAAACAGAATGGCAGGTTTTTATATTGGACAGGGAATGTCTAAGGATGAGGCCATGGAAAAGGTTGCAATGGTTGTTGAGGGTGTATACTCAGCCAGAGCAGCTAAAAAATTAGCAGAGAAATATGAAATTGAGATGCCTATCGTTGATGTAGTTAATGCTGTTTTATTTGATGGACTTGCTGCAAAGGATGCAGTTTATGAGCTCATGACTCGTTCTAAGAAGGACGAAACAAGTGATATGGAATGGTAAAATAAAGGACTAGCTTCGGCTAGTCCTTATGTTTTATCAATGTTTAATTAGACCTGTTATTTTTGTAATAGCGATTGCTGTTATTACTGAAATCAAAAGTGCTAAACTATAAATAAGAATTATAGGTCTTGTAGTAAGATGATAATATAATTGAGCGATAATAAAGTGATGCACTAAATATACTCCAAATGATATTGAACTGAAAAACTTAAGTGCATTTCCAGCATTGCTACCAAAATTGATTTTTGAAAATAAAACATTAATTAAATAGAAAAGCGTAATTCCAAGTAAGTTTTTCCATGGAAGCACATTTCCATAAAATGGTAGTTGGACAAATATCACAAGCAGTGTAATAATTATTGCAATAGCTGTTTTCCACCAATATTCTTTCAAAATAAATGGATATTCCTGCATTAACATTCCTAGCCAGAATAACATTACGCCTGTAAACACACTGGCGTCTGGTGGAACAATTGGTTGTAATTCATGGGTGCATTCCAAGAAGTATAATATCGTAATTACGATAGTTGTAATGACAGGACATTTTTTAATTAAAAATCTTAGTAAAAGGTAACTTGCATATAGGAATAAAATCATTCCTGTAAACCATTCACCAACACAGGCATATGCTTGAATAAAATAATATTGTAGATACGTATCAATTCCTACAATTGAAAAGATTAATCGCCATGGCTGGCCACCCCAAAGAAAGTTGTGGAGTTTTAAACTTGTAAGTAAATATACAAAAATAAAGCTTATCCAAAGAGCAGGATATATAGAAAAGAAACGTTTTTTAATATATACGAGTGGCTGTGTATTTTTACTGCCCATGTGGATTAAGTATCCTGAAAGTAGGAAAAAAATAGTGGTACCGACGCTACCCCAGCCGCCATTTTTGTGGCTACAGAAAATTGAGTCCACAAGTCCTGCTTCGATACAGAAATGATAATTGAATATAATTAGAATTGCTAAGATTCTAATTATATCAAAACTAGTTTTTCGATTAGTTGTATTAGTCATAATTTTCACCTCGAATAAGAGGTTATCACTAGGTAGAATATTTGTAAATGGAGAAGGTTTATGAAAACAAAAATTAGAGTTATAGTAGACAATATTTCTAATTCCGAGCTGGGATTGGAAGGTGAATGGGGATTATCCTTATTAGTAGAGTATGACAATAAAAAAATTCTTTTGGATACAGGCGGTTCGAATTTATTTTTAAAGAACCTAAAAGGATTAGGATTTGATGTAGAGGACATTGATTATGGAGTGCTTAGTCATGCTCATTACGATCACGGAAATGGTATACCTGCCTTTTTAAAAGAAAACGCCAAAGCAAAATTTTTCCTAAGAGATGCTGCAAAGGAAAAATGTTATCATAAGCGTCGATTTTTTAGAATTTATATCGGAATACCCAAGAAACTTATAAAGAATTACCCTGAAAGAATTGAACTTGTCACAGGTGATTATAAACTTATTGATGGAGTTTACTTGATTCCTCATAAGTCTCAGGGATTGGCATCTATAGGTGAAAGAGAAAAAATGTACATCAGAAAGGACCATAAATGGTTTCCAGATGATTTCGCGCATGAGCAAAGTTTGGTATTAGACACTGATAAAGGGCTTGTTATTCTTAATTCATGTTCTCATGGTGGGGTCGAAAATATAATAAATGAGGTACAAAATACTTTTCCTGAAAAACGTATATACGGATATATAGGAGGACTTCATCTATTTAATAAATCCAATGAGGAAATATTAAATGTCGCAAAAGCTTTTAAAGAAAAAAATATACAATATATCTGCACGGGACATTGTACCAAAAATCGAGCTTTTGGAATTTTAAAGAATGAATTAGGTGAAAATATAGAGCAATTGAGGGTTGGGCTTGAAATAAATATCTAAATGTGTCTGAAAAGTGAAACTTTATTTTGTGTTTTGTGAACCTATTGACTACTAGATAGTGTGGT
>JAFYYE010000134.1 GCA_017557715.1 Pseudobutyrivibrio sp. | reverse complement strand
GTATTCTCTATGAGTAATATGATTCATTAACATTGCTAATACCCAACCAATAAATGCCATTACTTTGTATCCATTTTCTTTTGTCATTAATTCTTTCATTTTATTATTCTCCTTCTCTCTTATAATCCTAAAAAGTTTTTACATACAAATACAACTGCGAGACTTGCTACACCTGCTATCAATGCAGAAGCTATTGTTACAACTGTAGTCTGATATGGACGCTTCCCAATTTCCTGCTGTTTGGTTGCCTCATCAAGTGTTTTACCATTCATAAATGACACAATCTCTTTGTAAGTACTTACATCATTCTCTTTTTGAAGCGTTCCAAGCTTTATAGAGAAATACAATGCTCCTATAATAAGTAACCCCTCTGGAACCAATGACCATAGCCCAATTAATAAATACGCTGGACCGAATGTCAAAATCAAAATAAGTAAGCATAGCAACATTGCTTTTCCGTAGAACTTCATTTGATTTACATCTTGTTCATTAATAATCTTTTGCATCTTTTCTACATCTCCTTTGACTAATTGATCAATAGAGACATCAAATAGAGTACTAAGTAAAAGTAAGCTTTGGATATCTGGATAACTCTTTTCATTTTCCCAATTAGAAATTGTCTGTCGTGATACAAACATCTTCTCTGCAAGTTCATCCTGATTCCAATTAAGTGAACTTCTGTAATCCTTAATTCTTTTTCCTAGTTCCATTTGTGTCCTCCCTGTTGTTGACTCAATAGTATTCAAAACAAGATGTTTACGCCATCAAAAGTCTTTTACATTGCCCAAAAATGGGGATGTAAAAGGTTTTTTACATCCCCGTTTTCACTAAATTGTAGATGATTTTGCAATGCAAGTAAAGAAAAACTCTTTCTAGTACCTCATTATATTTCCTCACTGCTAAGTTTGACTTGTTTCTTTAAATCCCTGCCAATAGAATCCTCCATCCTCTGCACTTCCTTCTCTACATATCTGTCTACAAAGCCTTCCTTAAAATATGCCTTGTCGGCTTTCCTTTCTCGATGGTATAACAGTTTGATTTGTTAAATTTAGATTTGAAGCTTTTACATCCATATTGAATCTCCATAGAAATGGTCATGTTCCATCTGTACTGCAATTATAATTCCTAGATATGAAAACTTTATTATTTCTTTTTACTAGCTTTTACCGTCTGCGAAATCGCCTTTAATGATTTCAAACCGCCCTTCTTGAAATCTGTGAGAGTCAATGCTCCTGCTGCTTCGAATATCGAGAATAGTTCTTCCACAAAATTATCCATCTCATCTTCTGTCATCTTTGCAATACTATCCTTTATCCATTTATCAGCCATAACAGCTGCCTTTGAAATATTTTCTACTGTAACAAGTGTCTTTCCTTCCACACACCATGTAGCAATATTGTGCTGTAAAACAGCAACTGCATTGCTTTTAACCACTATAGGCTCACATACTGGTGTCATAAGAAGCCCCACAATAGTTTCCTCAGGCACAATACTTATAAGCTTTGGAAGTATATCCTTAATAGTTTTGCTGGATGCTACTTTATCCATAAATCCTGGGCCATCATTACTATAAACAGTAAGTATTCTTTGCTGAATGTCTTTATTACACTTAGCAGCGGCAAAAACTGAAAGATGTCCACCTTTGGAATGTCCACCAACACGAAGTAATCTATCATTGTCTTTCGCTATACGATTAATGTATTCTACAGCCTCCTTCTCAGCCTCTGTTTCCTTGATTGCCAGCATGAAATCTTCCTTCCAACCTACTACCGTATCGTCTGTACCTCTAAAACAGATATAGCTTGTGCCATCAGGAAGCAAAAATTCCATAGCTGCGAACTGAAGAGTACGGGAGGTATCAATCAGATTAACATAATTTCTAATTCTCACATCTTTATAGCGATTCGTTTGAGAAATTGCTTTTAATGTAATTGGAGAATCCTTGAGAATTGAGCCATCTCGAAAGCTATCCTCATCATAAATCTTCTCAAAATAGATATCGCTTACTTCTTTTATACTCAGGACTTTTGGAGCATCACCATCAAAAATACTATCCATTTCAACATAAGAAACACAAGATAGTACAAGATTATCTACTACATTGAAACCATCCTGCCAAAACTCCAAATCTCCACGCCAATTTATATAGTCCTTGATTGTCCCCATAGTTTATCCTCCAATTTACCAGCTTCTTTTCTCAAGTCTTAACCGCTCGTGTTCAATTTCATCCATCAGCGCTTTTGCAGGAACAGGTGCTGTACTCTCGTCATACAGCAATTCTATAAGCTGATTTTGCTTTTCTATTAGGTTGTTTTTTATAAAACTGGTTGGTTCTAAGTTTTCCCTGAGTTGCTCTCTGCCAGCTTTAATGCTCGCATCCCACTCAGCTTTGTTCTTTTCATACTGTTGGTTTAATTCGTCTATACGTTTTTCAGCCTCAATTCGGAACTTCTCAGTCTCCAAACGTATTTCTTCCATTCTGGCTTTGACTTTTTCAGTACGATAAATTACGTCAGGATATGCATCGGCAAATCGACGGTAAAAGATTGATCTATTACTGAGTAAAAAGCGCACATCCTTGCTTATGGCTTCTGTATTATCTGCTTCACTGGATTCAACTCCAATCTTTACAAGCTTTAATACAAAATGAGAAACACTGTAATCAGCAATAAAAATAGCAGAAAGGCAACCAGCAATTATTTCTTTGCTAAATAGGTTTAGTTGCTCAAAAAGGCCATATAAAACCGGATTTACGATATGAATAATTGCAACTCCACCCAATCCAAATAAAATCAGATTTCCAATCCACACTCGTCCATTTAAGTTCATTGGCTTTTGACTGTAATCCCACCATCTGGCATGAAATCGCATTTCCATAAAGTAGCTAGCGAGATATTCAATCAAACCACATACAATCAAAGATATCGCAAAGGTGGTTCCTATACCTCTCTCCACAGGAGTAAGCCCAGCTACTGTGAGCGTTATAAGCGATGCTCCGGCACCATAAATTGGAAGCCATGGACCAATGAGAAAACCTCGGTTTATAAATCGACCAAACTGTCGATATTTCAGGGTTACCTCAATGCACCAACCCACAAATGAAAATGTAAAGAATACCAATATCAGATTTATGAAAAACTCCATATGCTCCTCCTGGCAGAACTGAAAATAGCCCTGAGATTTTCTCAGGGCGTGATATTAATCCTCTTCTTCAAAATCAAATTCTTTGAATAGATACTTTCTACAGAATAACAATAATGCTATAGCTAAGACTCTAATAAGCATACTTAGAGACTCTTCATGACCGGCAACTATTCCTCTTGCTATTGCAAATATTAATACTTCGATGATTGTATTCATAGAGTGCTTAACAAGCATTCTAACAAACTCAATTACAATAATAACGCTGAAGGCAGATACCAAAAGTGTTTCCATATAAGCCAGTGCATCTGTATCTGGTGAAGTGAATGCAAAGGCATCAACAATCAGGCGATAGCCACCGTATATTATACCAACCAGCAGTATCGCTGCCACCAGCTTTTCAAGAATATTCGGCAGCTTAATAATGGTTCGGTTAAATTTCTTTTTCTTTTCTTCCATACTGTTCAGTCCTCGATTAACAATCTAATACATACGAACTCATGCTATGAATTATACAGGACTTATATGAAAAATCTGCAAAGTATCCCTATAGATATCATTGTTCTACATTTCAATTGCAATAGTATGCATGGCATCACCAGAAATTTTAATCTTCGATTCCGCAAATAATCCTGTAACAAATGCCTTTAACAACTGGTAGTATAAATCCCCATCAAGGCCTGCTTCCTCAAAGTAACCAGAATGAAGATCCATGGTTCTTATGATTTCATAGCTTCCATCAGAGTATTGATTTACCATAGAGGCTCTATCGCAAGGCATACCATCTAGCAAGATTTCCTGTAGACTAGCGCATGCTTCCTCTGGGCTTTTTACACCTTCAATTTTCATGGATTCGCCTACAGATTTAACAGTAGCTTCTATCTTTTCTAATCTCTCACTGTTCTCTTTTGCAATAGCTGCTACAATACCTGCAAATCTCTTTTCTGCTCCATCAACCATGCCAAACAAGGATGCATGGATATTACTTAAATCTACGACCTCTTCTATTGGCGGAAACTCTTGGATAACATAATTATCCACGTTTGCATTCCAGCCTTCGGCCTTTGATAATGCAGCAAGAGAATTAATAACCTGCTGCATGGTTATGATTCTGTTGTACATAAGTGAATGAATAGGTCCTAAAAATACGCTCATCTTTTTTGACTCCTTTGAAACTTGTTTTCGTTCTTGGACAGCACTTTAAACCATAATTCAATCGCAAATAGTTGCAAATGCAACTCTTCTCATCGTATTATTTAGATAGTATATGGATAGGTAGGTGCATGCTATGAATAATGAAATTAGTTACAAAGGCGTTGCTCTTTTTGAAAACATTCAGGAAAAGGATTTGGATAAATTACTAGTCTGCATCCGATCTTTCAAAAAGGAGTTCAAGAAGGGACAGACCATCTATATGGAAACAGACCATATTCCCTATGTAGGTGTCGTTCTATATGGAAGTGTTCATATGATAAAGAATGATATTTGGGGTAATAACACTCTATTTACCTTCTTTGGTCCTGGCGAATTGTTTGGAGAAAGCTTTGCTGTTCAAAAAGACGTTTCTTCATCGGTGATATTTAAAGCTGCAGAGAATACAAAAGTCTTATTCCTTGCAGCCTCTAACATAATTCATTCGTGCCCCAATGCCTGCGGATTTCATGCTCAAATTGCTACAAATCTGTTTCACCTATTGGGGACAAAAAATCAAAAGTTCCTTAATAAGATAGAAGTTCTATCAAAGGGAAGCATCCGTGAAAAGCTTTTAGCTTATATTTCACAGCTGGCACAGGAGCAGAACTCAAAATATGTTAACTCCCCTCTTTCAAGAGTAGCTCTTGCAGAATATTTATCTGTAAATCGTAGCGCAATGATACGAGAGCTCTCAAAAATGAGGGATGATGGAATTATAGATTTTGATAAGGATACATTTATCGTAAAGGAAGCAAATTATGGAAAAGAGAATTGATAAAGCTGAGAATGTGGGAATGGGAATTGGTTCAAATGTGAAGGCTGCGCCCTTGAAAAGACAGGATGGAGCTGATGAACAATATCTCGCTCTCAGGCAGATAGATGCAATGCTAAACACCATCCCTATCGAGCTTACATTTGTTGATGAGAATGATGTAAATAAATACTTTAACGATGGCGATGATATTAAGCTTTTCAAGCGCCCTCTTACAGCCCTTGATAGAGAAGTTTATACCTGCCATCCTCCAAAATTTGAGCCTATGGGCTTTGCTGAGAAACATTTTAGTCACTAATCAATTGTTTTGCTTTACTGAGCGCCTCCTTTGGGTCACAGACGTAGTCTGGCTCAATTGGCTCTCCTTTTTTGCTTTGATCTATTCTATGCCAATTTTTATAAGAGATTGTCAGGCCCAGCTTAGAATTTGGCAAAGAAAATCTCAGAATATCTCCGTAGGCATCTGGAAGATTTCCAGATGCCTCACCAATAACAGTTCCTAGATGATTGTCCGAAATCAGCATTGTAAAATCCATGGCAGAACTATAGGTATAAACGTCTGTGAGCACATATATATTTCCCGAAAAGGCATTTTCTTTGTTCTGAATATCTACATGGTAAGGTTCATTATGGATGAGAAAATTCCCGTATCTCACATCACTACTCCAGCTGTCATAACCATCTATATCTAGATACTGTAAAAATGCATCTGCTACATAGGAATTACCACCCCCGTTACCACGTAAATCAACAATTATATTTCCGATTTCCTTCTCATTAACCTGATTAAAGAAGTTCTCTAGAGTGCTCTCATAATAATCATTGTAGTTGCATTCTTCCAGAGTAAATATAGCAGTGTTATTTGGCTCATCTATTTCATAGCTGACCCACTCATCATCCTCTTCTTCAGCACCTTTCACCTGTTCATATGTCACAAATGAATAATGGTAATCCTTTTTACCATCTTCTGTATCGTAGGTAAATCGTACTCCATCAGAGGTGTCCACACCTACCCATTCAAGACATGATTCGTTTTCTATAAAATAACCAACGCATGCTCTGGCATACTCTTCACGTTCGTACTGAAAGATTTCTAAATAATCATCTACAATCTTCTCTGTTGGAATACCATTTATTTCCGCTGGCAGTCCAAGCTCCTTTAACTGGGTGAAATCCTCAATATAATATGCATCCTCATCCATGTAAGAAATTCTTGAATGTCCATCATACAGCTGATGCATTATTCTACCTATGATTCTCCATTCATCAATAACGGTGTAGGTATCCAAACCATCATCAATGACTTGCTGTCTCTCAGCTTCATAAGCATCTTCTACTGCGGCAACATTCTTGTTATTATTCTCCAGCCATGCTGGATGCCTTTCTCTAAGCTTTCCGATGGTGTAATCAATATCTTCAAGCACCTGCTTTTCAGTAAGTTCAGATTCCATTGGCAATGAAGCAATAAAATTCTCTGCAGTTCCACGATATGGATTTATAAATAGCTGGTAGCCTAAAAACGCTACCAAAACTAATATCGCAATTACTATTAACAGCTTAAGCAATCTTTTTAAAATGGTTTTATTCTTCATAATACTTAATCCCACTTTTTTCCTTCAGTTAATGGAATTATAGCTAATAGAGAATTTTTAATCAACAATATTGTACATTTGGCAATAAATTTATTTAGATTATAGCTCCCCTCAAGTTTCTATTATCGCAAGGTTACCTACTATCAGCATATCTTCGGTTCTTTGCGATACAAACTGTATCCCAGCCCCTCAATTGTTTGCAAATCCTCCTCGATAGATATTCCCTTCACAGTAAGCATGTTTCCTGTAATAGTTGCGTTACTTCCACCCTTGAAACATGCTATACCTGTGTCGTCCAGGCAATCTCTTCCTGCTGCAAATCTGATGGATGCTTTAGGAAGAATATATTTAAAGATAGCAATTATGCGGCGAACCTCATCCTTGCTTAGTCGTTCCCTGTCCTCCATAGGAGTGCCCTTTATAGGCTTTAACATGTTGATAGGTACAGAGTCAGGCTGAATCTCTACAAGAGCGAAGGCCATATCAATTCTATCTGGCCAAGTCTCGCCTATTCCAAATATACCACCACTGCATAATTCAAGTCCCACTTCATGTACCAGCTTCATATATTCTATTTTTTCATCAGTTGTATGTGTGCTGCAAACTTTCTTGAAATATTCTGGGCTTGTTTCTATGTTGTTGTGAACACGCTGGACACCAGCAGCCTTTAAAGCTAATAAATCCTCTTTATCAATCAGTCCTAATGAAATGCAAGGTGCCATATCAGTTTCTGCTACTATTCTTTTTACATTTTCACATATCTGCGCCACCTCAGCTTTGTTAAGTCTTCTGCCCGAAGATACCTGACAATAGTGAGCAATTCCTTTTCCTGAATGAGTTCTTGCATCAGCGGCTACATAGTCTGCATCCCTAACTTCAAAAGTATCAATATCCGCTTTTGAGCAGCTGGACTGGGCACAGAATTTACAGTTTTCTGAACATCTACCACCCTTAACGCTCATTAT
>JAFYYE010000012.1 GCA_017557715.1 Pseudobutyrivibrio sp. | reverse complement strand
GGGCATAAGAAAAATCATCGAAGCCGCTTATGATGATAATACGAGTGTTTGGCAGCTCCTTTTTAATCATTTTAGATAAAGCTATACCATCCATGAATGGCATTCTAATATCGGTAATTAATACATCTGGTTTGGTCTGTCTGATGAGTGGCAATGCCATCTCCCCATCAGCTGCATCCCCTACATAAGCAAATCCATACTGCTCCCATGGAAAGCTTGCTTTCAAACCGTCGCGGATAACAATTTCGTCCTCGACTAAAAATACACTATACATTATTCCCCAAAATCCTTCTATAACATAAAACTTATTACTGCTTGCTCTTCAGATATTCTGAAAGCATCTGGTATAAGGCTTCCGCTGTGGCCTCAACCCCCATCAATGAACTATTGACGCAAAAATCATACCCTCTACTATCGCCCCACTTCATTTTTGAATAATAGTTGTGATATGCTTTTCTCTTTTTATCGTGGCGGAACATTTTTGCCTTTGCTTCAAGCTTATTTAGCTTGTATAAGCGGCTGATTCGCTCAACCTTAGCATTCTCCTCGCCTCTTACAAAGATAGAAATCAGTGCTGGATTATCGCGCAAAACATTCTCTGCACATCTACCAACAACTACAAAGCTTTCACCTGATTCAGCTTTTTCTCTGATAAAATTGAATTGAAGTTGTGCAATAGAATCTTGCACAGAAGAAGAATGACCCCTGACAGTACGGTGTAGTCCCTGGCGCTTCATTTCTTCATGCTTGTACAACTTTTCTGCATCAATTCCATTTCGCTCTGCTAACTGATCCAGCATATTGCGGTCGTACAATGGCACGTTGAATCTTTCCGCCAAGACAGTGGCTATCTCGTGGCCACCACTTCCGTACTCTCTACCTACTGAAATAATAAACTGCCCCATAAACTACCCCCTTCAGTATTTTACTAATTTTATTTTATATGATTCCCCCAATAAATTAAAGCCCCCAGTTACGCTCTCAAAAAAGCCTTTAGTTACGCTCTCAATCCTAAGATATTGACCGGTCGCGAGATTGGCTCCCGGTTCAACACTTAGAGATTGATAGCTACTAAAGGCTTCGTATAAATCCTATAAATATCTTAAATAAATATTAATCATCGATACAACCAACACGATTACGGTACCTGGGACGAGCTCCTTACAGTAAGTTGCCCAACTGATTGGGTAACCTTCCTTATTGGCTGTAGAAATACCTACAACGTTAGCTGAAGCTCCGATAGGAGTCATGCTTCCACCGATATCTGTACCGATTGCAAGTGTCCAAGCCATTGTAGACAAGTCCACTCCTGTAGTCTCGGCCAATGCTCTGATAACAGGAATCATTGTAGCTGAGAAAGGAATATTATCGATGAATGCTGATGCGATTCCACTTACCCACATAATAATTGCAATCATAACATGTGCATTACCACCTGAAATCTTAGCAATAACGTTTGCAATTGTAACAAGCACACCAGTCTCTTCCAAACCACCGACTACAACGAAAAGTCCGATGAAGAAAAGAAGTGTCTCATAATCAACCTTTGTGATAAGCTCTTTAAATCTCTTTCTTCCTGCGCAAAGAGTGATGATAGCTACAAACACACCGATAAATGCAACTGTAAGACCTGTCATAGCATGTGTAATAAGAAGACCTACTGCTATAGCAAAAATCACAACGCTCCAGAAAAACATTTTCTTATCATTAATCTTAACATCTACATCAATTGTGCTAGGGTCTACCTTATCTGATGGATCCTGAAGACGACCACGCATTGTAAAATAAAAATATACAATGATGATAACAAGGGAAACCGCGCCGATGGCACCTGTATTCATTACGAAATCAGCAAATGAATATCCAAGTGATGTACCAATAATAATGTTTGGTGGATCACCGCACATTGTGGCGCTTCCGCCAAGGTTCGCACAGAAGATTTCCGCCATAATAACTGGCACTGGATTAAATTTTAATGTACGTGCAAGACGAATAGTAACCGCTGCAAGGAATAAAATTACTGTGATTGAATCAATGAACATGGCAAGTACTGATGATAGTACCATAAATGCCACAAAGATTTTTGTTGGCTCATAGTTTGCAAGCTTGGCAATCTTGAGGCAAAGCCAATCAAAGAAGCCAGCAGCTGCCATACCTTCTACCATTACCATCATTCCCCAGAGGAAAATGATTGTTGCCCAGTTGATTCCAGAGGTCTGCTCTGCCGCTTCACCAGCTGAGTACCAAAAGCTAGTCTTAAAAATATTTTTTAAGGCTAACGTATTTACGAATGCGTCTGCATCTCTCATTCCAATTCCAAATACGAAAATGCTTGTGAGGGCAGCACATCCCAACGTGACATAATGTTTAGGAAATCTATC